>CAMBRR010000118.1 GCA_945870315.1 uncultured Bacteroidales bacterium | reverse complement strand
GATAAAGCCAGAATGATGCCGATTCTTATTCCGATGAGGCTAATAATTGAAATGACTAAGCAAATATTGATGCCGATTAAGAGAAAATGATGCTGATTATTGATCTATAAGAGATTCCAGTGATGCCAATAAATCAGGAAAGGAAGCTAATCCAGGAAATACTTTAGATATAGTTCTCTTCCTTTTCTGCGAGATAATCCAATAATAACTGTTATGATGTGACCTCTTGTCAATAGCAAATTTTCATATTTTGATTGAGTTAGGGAAGAACATAGGCTGTCAGTTGTTCGGCACTTGACCATTCTGTTATTCGTGGATTGGTTACCAACAGGTCAATGGTTCGCCAAAAGCCCTTTCAGTCTAAGAGCGGGAATTTATTTCAGTCCCATAGCATAATCGAAGATGGCTGAATCATGCACTTACCTGCCTTCTGTTCTTCCCATAGCTCTATTTCATCAGCCATCAGGCTGTAGTTCCCATTGCTGCCATTATGGAGTCAAGGCTGCCATTCATTTCCTCCAATGCATCCTGTACATCCTCCAACATTCCTATCGCTTCCTCGATGGATGACCATAATGGTGATCCCTCAAGGGATTCTGGAAGGGAGTCAAGCTTCATCTCCTCCTTCTCCTTCACTCCGTCTACGAATCTGCTGAAGCTGTCTATTATGCTGGAGACTTCAACGCCGAAATCTGTGGATCTCCTTGAGACCAATGAATATTCCTTCCTGTTCATTTATGCCTCCTCCTATGCAATGTTCCCGGTCATCATGCCCCAGATGAAGCATGAAAGCTCTCTTGCTCCTGCCATGGTGGCTACATTTGCCGGCTTTCCATTCCTCTCCAGCTTTGCAATCTTCTGTTTTATTCTCTTCGAGCCCTTGTCGGCATAGGCTATTACCGAAGGTGCCTGTCCCTGCTGCCTCAGAAGAAGTCTCTTCGACTTCTTATACGGATTGCTTTTCTTTATCCCTTTGGTCGCCTCCGTAAGCAACAGCCTCAGTCTGCTGTTCCCGCACTTGGTGATGCTGCCGTATCTTTGGGTCTTTCCGCTTGAGTCCTGGCTTGGGCAGAGGCCGAGGTAGCTGGAGAACTGCTCGGCGGTGGCGAACCTCTTGAAGTCTCCGATTTCACATACTATCGAAAGTGCGGTATGCGTCTGTATGCCGGAGAAGCAGACCAGCTTGTCCACCTTGTCCTTATACCTATCCTCGTTGGCAATTTCCTCGATTGTAGCGTCAAGGTTCGCTATCTTTGCCTCCAGGTCCTTCACCTCCTGCCACAAAGTGTCGAATGACAGCTGTAGCATCCTGTTATTGAAGCTTACTGTATTCAGCCAATTCCTATGCTTGTCAGTCCAGTAGTTGCCGCTCTCGGGGTATGGCATCCCTACGCGCAGCAGAAATGACAGCAGGTTCTGCTTCGCCTTCTTCAGATGGCCCTTGAGTGTGTTCCTTGTCCGCGTGAACTCCTTTGTGCTTTCATCGGAGGGGTCCGGAAGATATACTTTCCTGTATCCGTCGCTGGCAAGGGTCACTGAAAGCAGTCTGGCGTCCTTCCTGTCCGTCTTCACCTTGTCCCCTGAAGCCTTCCTTATTGTAGTGGGGGCCATGATCACGCAGTTGTAGCCATGTTTCTTCAATCCCCTGCAAAGTCCATAGCCTGTAGGTCCGGCTTCATAGCCAAGAAGAAACTCTCCCGACAGTCCATAGTCCTTCACTGCCTTTTCCAGGTACCTGACCATAATGTCCGTTCCGGCATCCAGCTTCGCCTCTGCAAAAAATGCATTGTCCTGCCTGTCATACATGCATACGCTGTTGGTGTCCTTATGGACATCAATCCCGACATAAATTACACTGTCTTTCATGAGTGATCTCCTTGATTGCATGTGCTAATGCTTCATGCTTGGTGTTTATTCTTTCCCAAGTATCTCGCAGAATTCACGAATCTGCAATTTTCCTATGGGAGGTCACTTCATATTGTCTAATTGTGAAAAAATACAATTTATGTAGCGGGAATAATGTAATTGGTGGTAAACTAAACAAAAAGGAGTTTTTTTTAGTTAACAAATCTAGGAAAAAGAAAAAACTAAAACTGTTAATTAAAGAAAAGGTGAATAGAATATAGATAAAGGAGAAATTATATGACACTCAACAACAAAAAGGTTGTCGCCATCGTACTCGGAGGCGGAAGGGGAACACGCCTCTATCCATTGACAATGGACAGGTCAAAACCTGCAGTTCCATTTGCAGGAAAATACCGCCTTGTGGACATCCCGATTTCAAACTGTATCAACAGTAACATCAGACAAATTTACGTTCTGACACAGTTTAATAGTGCATCACTCCACAACCACATCGCATCCACATATAACTTTGATGCATTCTCAGGCGGATTCGTAGAAATTCTTGCTGCAGAACAGACATATACTTCTGAGACATGGTATCAGGGAACAGCAGACGCTGTCAGAAAGAATTTGAAGCACTTCAGAGACCAGAATGCAGATTATTATGTCATCCTCTCTGGTGACCAGCTTTACAGAATGGACTTCAATAAGATGC
>CAMBRR010000117.1 GCA_945870315.1 uncultured Bacteroidales bacterium | reverse complement strand
GGAAAACCGAGAGCCGGGGAACGGGGAACGGACAAGCAAGATAGGGAAGGATATAGGCATTTCCCTTATAACATTACAGACATACAGTATTATAACACCAATACACCTACCGCAAAAATAACGGAGCCGCGAGGGCTCCGTAGGTCTCACCGGAACGCTGACCGGGTATCGTCCGGAATAAGTAACTACGCCATCCAAGAATTCAGGCGGTCATACGCAGCCTTGATGTGCTCCTGCTTGAAGAGATTCTTCTTACGGGTAGACCAATTCTGAATTTCATTGATGGTTTCATCTATGCTTATGCCTGGATGCTCTCGCCTTACATAGGCGACAGATGCCAGGACTTCCAGTGAGTACGCGGACTCATAACCATCTATCAATTTCAGTAGTTGCTTGATGTGCTCAATTTGCTCTAGAGATAAACGATTGTGAACATAATCGCTCACCTCTGCTTTGCGATCGTAGTCTAACATTAAAGCCTCAAACGGTTTTGCATCCATCTGCTCAAGTCCATGAATGTACTTTCCATTGACGGCATTCAACATATGTCCGACACTCACGCTGTAGGGCCCATAATAATGAGCCTTGAAGGGCATTTTCGCAAACTCCGTTTCTCCCAGCATTTGATAGAAATAGCTCAATTTGTTGGCGACAAACAAACTACAGCGCTCATCATGAACTTCATAGCAGAACAGGGCATATAGCAACATCGCCCTGGCCGGTGTCAAATGAGCCTGAACATTACGGGATTGTTTGGCAAGTAGTGCCGAGACTTCTGCGGATGGTTCATACACAGTAATATCAACGCCATCTATAGAAGACAGCGCCTGAGCAATCATCTCCTTAACCACAGCCCAGTCCAGCCCACCGTTACCACAACCAAGCGGCGGAATCGCAATGCTAGTGATCCCATATTCCCCGATAACACGGACAAGATCACGGAGTCCATCTTCAATGTACTCGTATTTGGAGGGCTGACGCCAATGGACTTTGGTGGGGAAATTAATGATGAGCCTCTCGCCAAGTGCCAAGTTAGAATCTTTGACAACCAGCATTTTTCCTGGAGCCAACTCACCCCTTTTACATGCCTCTGCATACACGGTGAAATTGTACGGGAACAATTCTTTAAAGTGCAAAGCAATCCCCTTCCCCATCACACCGACCGTATTCACGGTGTTGACTAGGGCTTGCGCCTTGGAGGAAAGCAAATCACCTTTTGTATAACTAATCATATCCCCAGTAATAGTATTCGTATTTCGTATCCACTTTTATCTTGCATCCGGGCAAGGATTCGCCCAACATGGCTGTTACTCTTTGTTCCGCCTCTGGATTCTTGACGATTATTCCCCGTATCAGTTCATCCGGCACGTGCTCCTTGACTAGGAATTCAGACATCTTTTTACGGACCCTGTCATAATCATCCTCGGTATTCTTCCAAAATGTCGCTCGAATGCAAGGCCAATCCAGTTCACGTAACCCGTACAGTGTATTATAGAACTTGCTTATAGCTTTGGTCGCATTACCATCTGTAAAGCAATATGGAATACCGGCATTCACAATCTCCAAGGCATCACATACAAGAAACACTATGTCTTTCTGGGGAACCTTCTTGACTCCATACCCCGTAGCAATATTGAACAGCATCGGAGAATGTCCGGAGAAATAAAACGGCACATATTCACCTAACACGCCTCCCGGTGGAATAACCACCACCGTCTTATTTGTCCTCTTGTCAATGATGTCCGGATTGCCGATGGGAATGAAATTCGGATCCTGAACCGGACTCAACTTTGACCACAAGCCATTCTTGACAATGAAAGGCACATTGTCTATATGAGTCATCCGATAGATGAACAAATGCGGTGTTGTCTGTTGAGGCATACGAAAACTCTTTTCCAAAGATACCGTTTTGTCAATGATAATCCAAATAACCGGAAAAGTATTATATCATTATAACGCAACGTCCCAGCCCATCGCATAGACCAGTTCATAGATGAAGTGGCCCACATAGAGGGACTGGACGTGCTTGTGATGAGCGATATGCGCATCGAGAACGGTCATCTGGCCGCAGCCTATACCGGAAAGAAAAAAACCGGTTCACCCCTGTACATCCTCCGGCCCGAGAGGGAATGCCTCTCTCAGGACGAGAAGAGTTGTCAGTCGTCGATTTCCGTCAGCCGGAATTTTTTGTCGAATTTCAATTCCATGCGATTCGTGAGTTCCACCTCATATCCGTGCCTGTACCGTTCGATTTTCTTAAACTCCGCTCCCGGCCACCTGGATGATACTGTCGAAACAATCTGCTTCGGGACAAATCTGCTTTCAACCGGTGAAGAAGTGCGACTGATTTCCTTCCATTCACCGTTGCTGCCAAACTCGATTTTAAGCCCACTGGCAAAATGAACGTCGTAGGTCGTATCAAGCAAATCCGAATCCTTCGTTATGAATGAAATGGACTCCAGGGGAAATTCTGACTTTATAAAAGTCTTTGCAGAAGAAGGAAGCTGCTGAAAATCGACTGGCTTGTCATCAGCATTCGCGGCTACAGAAAACAAAGCCAGCGAAAACAAAAGCGTTGCAATGTGTTTCATAACATTTTGAGTTTATAGTTGGTCAAAAGTCAACTGCAAAAATTGCACCGGAACGCTGACCGGGTATCGTCCGGAATAAGTATCAATCACCTTTCATAAAACCCGTGCAGCACTTCGCTGATGGT
>CAMBRR010000116.1 GCA_945870315.1 uncultured Bacteroidales bacterium | reverse complement strand
GGTATTCAACTCAGAATCCTGACTGGAGATGATACAATAAATTATGGAGCAATATATGAAAACGTAGTAGCACAAGAACTTTTGGCGCATGGCTTTGAGGACCAATTCTATTACAATAGCAAGAAGATGGGAGAAGTGGATTTCGTCACAGAACTAAACGGAAACGTCTTCCCGATAGAAGTAAAGTCTGGTAAGGAGTACTACAGACATCGTGCACTGAATAATATTCTTGACTGCACTGAATATACCATTCCAGAGGCCATTGTGTTGTGCAATGATAATGTAAAGATCGAAGGTAAAGTAAAATACCTGCCAATCTATATGATTTTATTCATTTATAAGGAGCAAGTAAAAAATATTACCTTCAATCTTGATCTTAGTGGACTAAACTAGAAACTTAATCCAATTGATGCTCTCGATAATCCAGGTCATGTTTCTGATGTATTTATTCTTATGGATTTTCCGAATCATTTGGAAAATCCATAAGAAATGTCAGAGTTCAGAGGGTCGTGGCGCAACTGCGACGAGAACCATACACTGCAGTGGCGTGCTTTCCATCCGCAGAAACCTCTATGCGGGCCTCCGGTATTACCGAGTTTGTGAGAATTTTACCGTCCCGGACAATCATCCCAGGTTGTGGAATGTGGTAAGCAATGCCACATGAGTCCCACCACGGCATCTCATTACCGGCAATAATACTATAGAACTGACATCCTGAAAGAGTTGAATTCGCATTCCATCCGCGTTCAAAAACGCCGAGAATTTTCGGAAAACTATCATAGCAGACATCGTCAAAACTTCGTATGGTTTCGGTAAAAAGCTGAGCTTGTACGCCTGCTATGTTTTCCTCCTTTCTGACAGGAAGGCCAATCGATGTAGTGTCGTCAATGAAGCATGCCCAGTCGTGCGCGATTTCCTGTTTATTCGAAGAATATGCCTGATCTGCATATGTAAATTCCACATTGGACATGACCGTCGGGTAGCCACAGGCAGCTATTGTAAAAGGGAGCCCGCTGTTTCCCCCTGCTGTGTTCCAGACATAGTTCACAAACATTACATCCTTGAGCTTGGCTGCCACGGACGGCTCCGTACAAGTTGCAATTTCCTGCCACCCGGCAATCTTCACTCCCCTGTCCTTGGCAATGTCAGCCACACGCCCAAGGAATGTCGCATGAAGCGGCCTGCCATACCAAGCACCGGAAGGGACTTCATCTCCCCCTATGTGAATTGCCTCGAGAGGAGTGCCCGCATCAGCATAAAGTCTTATCACGCTGTCGAATACACGACCTATAAACTTATACACCGATTCCAATTCAACACTCATCACATTGTCCGTATATCCCTGTGCTCCACAATAGCGTGAACTGTCAGCCGGATTTTGCAGACGCATAGACTCATCCCCGGTCCTTTTCTCGTATGCTTTCATGGAATATATTGCAGCACGGCTATGGCCCGGAGTGTCAAACTCAGGAATTACCCTTATTCTGCGTTTCCATGCGTAACGGAGTATATCCTTAAACTCATCCTTATTATAGAAACCATTGGACAAGGCGGAAGAATGAGGGTCCGCACAGCCGTCGTATGAAGGCTGCATACCGAGTTCCGGATTAAGGCAATGGAAAGCACCGACTGAAGTAAGTTCCGGTATCCCGTCAATTTCCAGCCTCCAACCCTCGTCATCAGCGAGGTGAAGATGGAGGTAATTCACTTTGTAGCCGGAAAGAATGTCTATAAGTCTCTTGAGGTTACCCGGCGTGGTGAAGTTCCTTGACACATCAAGCATATAACCACGATACTGAAAGTCCGGCCAGTCTTCGACATAGACATTTCTGAGGAGTTCCGCACCGCTGTTACGGCGCAGTTTAGAAAGAGTCATCCGCGCATAGAACTCCCCGTCGGCATCATTAGCGATTATCGACACCTTTCCGTCCGAATCAATCGACAGACGATACCATCCGTTCGGTTTTTCCACGCCAGCCATCAATGAATGGTTCTGTACATATTGGGAAGAATGGAGATTATAATCCTCCCTGAGTTCGCGGTCATCTTTGAACGGAGTCCCGCTCACTCGCTTGAGAGAAGGTATGATGTCTGTGACACCCGGGCGACCGGCTTCCAATGATGCATTATAGCCGTACCAGAACTCTCCGTCTGATTCCAGCGGAAGATATTCGTAAACGGTATTCAAGGCTGTACCGGTGGATGATTCGGAATTCATGTCCTGAAGTACAAATCCTTCGGGAGCCCAACTTCGCCGGGGAAGCGGAGCAGAGCTGTAGGATATGACCAACGAATCTCCGAAGCCGAGACCATCCCGAGGAGTTATTTTATAAAGGTTCCCCTGCACCTGCCTTATATCGGCATCCGAACATTCAAGAACATCGAGGCCCGCAGGCATCTGAGAGAACCAGATTGTCCATTTTTCCGGCAACGATGCGGCATTATCGATTACTATTCTGTGGATACACTTACCGTCATTCTCCTCGCCTTCAATCCAACGGATTTCAGGACCGTTCCACGAGCAGGAGATCGTCAGAACGAATGTTCCAATTATCGAGAAGCATCCGCAGACCAACAAGTCAATGTGTTTAAAAATGTTCTTCATAATTCAGAAGCTGTTTAAATTTGAGTAAAAAATTTTGCTAATAGAGTGCATAAATAATTGAAAATCAGTAGGTTAATTGAAATATTTTTCGTAACTTTATGAGTACCAATCAATTAAAGTTATGAGTCAATATCCAACTAACCTCACTGATAAACAGTGGCAAGTTACTGAAATAATCTTGGATCCGCAACATCGCAAAAGAAAATACTCTCTTAGGGACATTATGGATGCTATCATGTACATAGTCAAAACGGGGTGCCAATGGCGTATGCTCCCTCGGGACTTCCCGCCCTTTAACAC
>CAMBRR010000115.1 GCA_945870315.1 uncultured Bacteroidales bacterium | reverse complement strand
TGGTCCAGAACATTTGACTTTTTTCTTGAGGAGTTTTGAGTTCATCACTATATTTCGTGCCATTCTCGAATGTTCCTTCGCCAGAAATAACCAAGGTCAAGGTATAGTCGTCAATTGCACCTGACCCCTGTTCCATCCTTGCCCAATCGAAGGAAACAGTATAATCCTTTCCTTCTGAATAGATTGCAGGAAGAGTAAGGGATGTCTGGCTTTCTGACTTTGTCTTTCCCATCTTAAGGTAATACTCCTGAGCGTAAACCACATTGTTGGCACCGTCAGCTTTGCCAGGAATATAATATCCAATTGCTTTACACAGAGGAACGAACAAATCATTCAAATCCGTAGTAGAATAGATATTAGGTGCTTGCGCTTTGAGATCATGAGGCCCGACAGTGTCATAATTACCCGCCTTTGTTTCTTTGGCTTTATCCACAACAGGCTTGAGCCAAGTGAAATCATCAGCAAACAGGATACCAGATGCAAACTGATTGATAGTCAAGGTCTTTTCATATGAATATGGCTCGTTTGAAATGGTTACTGTTGCGCTTCTTGCCTCGCCGGTATTTGCAGCGAATGAAACAGGTACCTCATAAACGCCGGCCTGAGCTTCAGATGCAGGGAAGGTAATCCAATCGGCATCAGAAGAAATGGTAAAGCTGACATTAGCATCCACTGCAAATGTAATCGTGCTTGCAATTCCTGGAACGCCCAGATAGGTACTGCTGGCAGAAATATCAACCCTAGGTACGAAGTTAGCCTGCTTAACCATTGCATAGGCTTCGATGCCCTCTTTGTCATTAAAGAATCGAACATAACCACTTCTGGTAGAACCACTTACATTCGGACTTACCTTGAATGAACGGTAGGTTTTCTCTACCAGTCCCTTTGTAGCAGGCACTTCCACTTCCGTAATCCAATCATCGGATGTTTCAACTTCATATTCGATGTTGGACTGGACTGCAGCTGTAAATTCATCACCCTCACCAAGAAGGTTGGAGACGTTTTTGTCTGTGGTGATACTAATAAGCGGATCCAACTGACCTCCGGCCGCAGACTGGACAACGTGAATGTTCTTCCTTGTATCAGCTGAAGCAAGAGTTATAACTCCGTGACGAAGATTCACGCTTGTACTTGTCTGACAGGTGACGGTTACCGTAATTTCCTCAGAAGCAGAACCCTGGAATACATCGATATCAAACCAATCGGAATCAAGACCTTTTGAAAGAGTCCAATCATAGTCTGATTTGATTGTGAACGATGCAGGAGCAGATGGAGTCCCCTCGAAAGTCAGGACTTCCTCTGACAGGGTTATATTTGCATAGACAGGATCAGAGTATGGAATCCCCGAATCGTGGACTTTGATATTGTCAAGATGCCATCTCTGCTGGTCAGGAGTAACTGATGCATACTGATAAGGACGTATTGTAATCCTTGATTGCTTGCTTGCTCCTTTCAGGAGAGCGGAGGCGTGCTGCCAGGCAAGCTGTCCCTTTTCCTGAGTTGTGAAGAACGGGTCGCTGACATTTGTTCCGTTCTCAAATACTCCCGCACCTTCTGGAACTTCAACGACAATCTGAACATTGTCTATATTTCCACTACTGGTCATATGTGCAGCCCAGTCAAATTCGATTATAGCATTGACAAGCTCTTCGCCTTTGAATCCAATAGGAGGAAGAATCAGACCATTGTTGTTGTTTGCCGTAGCTTTACTCGTCTTGCCAAACTTCCAATAATAAGTCTGTGGGTAAATTACTTTAGCACTAGGGTTCAAATCTTCATATCCTCTTTTGGTGAGTTCGTCCAAAAGAGGAGTCAAAGCTCCAGTGCTTCGCAAATTCGGAGCATCAGCGCCGGAATTATTCTCCTTTATCGAATCGCCGACCTTTACTCCCGACGCATCGATAAATGATTTCATCCATGAAAAATCATCGTAGAAATATGCATCCAGCTGCTCGTTTATACCTTTATCTTCAACATTTACAAGGGCGAGTTTAACGTCACCATCCTCAATGCCGACATAATATGCCTTAATGGCAATGTTATGCATATTGACCTTTTCTATGTCGATGTCTTTGCCAGGCTGAAGAACAGACACGGAAACAGGTAGAGTGGATTCATAATAAAGCTTATTGCCGAGAATACCGGCCAGAGTGCTGACATAGACTACATCCTTCGCATTTTCAGGATCGAGATTGCTAGTCAGGTCCACTGGATCCGGGTGAGATGCTTCCCCTTCGGCAAGCACCTGTATCTCACCAGCATTCAATGAGGCAAGACTGTAAAGTGTCGTCTTTTCACCTGCAATGAAAACCTTGCTTCCGATGGCCGGAATGGTCTTGGAAACAATATACATTGAGGATTTCGAATCAGAAGCTACAAAGCCTTCCGCTGTGGCAGCCACAACCTGAACCTCCGGAAGTTTGACGGCACTCCCGTCTTCCATAGCTTTCACTTCAGCAATACTCTTTTCAGCTGCACCGAGATAATTGTCACCACCTTGATAAACAATACATTTGACAGAATATCCCCTTTTGTTCGCAATCACAATCTCACCCTGCCGTGGTCTTTGAACTATCCCATCCACAACATTGTCTTCTGCTATGATCGTGATATCCATTGTCCCGGTACCGTTGACTGGTGTCACTTGCAGCCATTCCTGGGCGGTATCCACCATCCAGTCATCATCTGAATAGATTGTCAAGGCGGTTCCCTCCGAACTCTGTGCCGGAATCGTGACACTTGATACAACCTTCAAAGCACTTGGTTTTACAAGTTCATCCTGCTGGCAACTGAAAACTAGCAAAGCAGCAAGGGTTGCAAGGCAAATGCCTGATATTTTATTCAATATTTTCATAATAATTGTCATTAGTAGGCCGATTAATTCATCCCATTGTCTGTATCAGCCGAAGATTCTTCGGACAAACCGTCATTCCAGCCTGGATTCTGTTTGAGATT
>CAMBRR010000114.1 GCA_945870315.1 uncultured Bacteroidales bacterium | reverse complement strand
TGTAGAGACTGCTACAGACAACAATACCAGAACAGTTGCCAATGTCCGCAGCTATTTCACAAAGTGCGGAGGTACGCTCGGAACCAGCGGTAGCGTAAGCTTCATGTTCGACCACAAGTGCGTATTCAGAATCAAGGACCAGGAAGGTATCGATGTGGATGAGCTCCAGCTTGATCTCTGCGATTACGACGACGACCCGGAAGTATTCGTCGAGGAGCAGGAGGACGAGCTCGTTTCCGGAGGCTTCGAGAGTATTCCTAACACCGAACTTAAGGATGTTACTCCTGAGCAGCGCGAGACATTGAACAAACTCACCGATCTCCTCGAGAACGATGACGACGTTACAAACGTTTACAACTTGCTGAAACCTGCAGAGGAATAATTCTTCTGAAAGACATATCCCAAAAAGGCTGACCGCATCGACCGATCCGGATGCCACGTTCATGCACATGAAGGGGGACGCCATGAACAATGGCCAAACCAAGCCGGGTTATAATGTCCAGATATCTACTGAAAACCAGTATATTGTCAATTATGACCTGTACTGGAGACCCACTGACTACGGCATGAGTCCATATGTGAAATACAACATATCTGGAATAGGTAATACCAATACCACTGCTTCCAGAGTCGGGTGGCTGTTTATTTTGCTACAGCTGATATTTTTGCTATATTTGTAGCACTTTAAACACACATATTATGGCAAAGATTATTGGCAGAACCGAGGAAATAGTGAGCATGAATCGATTATATGACAGTGGCAAGGCTGAACTTGTTGCTGTATATGGTCGTCGCCGTATTGGAAAGACTTTTCTTGTAGATGAAAGCCTGAAGGGGAAGATTTCTTTCAGACATGCAGGACTATCTCCGGTTGACGAGCAGGGTAAGCATAATTTCCTCAAAGATCAGCTCAAGCACTTTTATTATTCTTTGCAACTTCATGGAATGAAGAAGAGTAAATGTCCTTCATCATGGCAGGAAGCCTTCTTTTTGCTGGAAACACATCTTCAGAATACTGATAATGGCGGAAGGCAGGTCGTGTTTCTTGACGAACTTCCATGGCTGGACACACCTCGTTCAGGGTTCCTTACTGCTTTTGAGGGGTTCTGGAATACATGGGGATGCCATCGGGATAACCTGATGGTTGTTGTGTGTGGGAGTGCAAATTCCTGGATACTCGATAATCTGATAAATAACCATGGTGGTCTTTACGGCAGGGTTACTTATGAGATTAAATTGTTGCCGTTTACACTCAAAGAGATGGAGATGTTCTTTAGGGAAAGAGGGATTGCAATATCAAGGTATGATATCGTTCAATGCAATATGATTTTAGGAGGCATTCCGTACTACCTGAATTATTTCAAACGGGGTAAAAGCCTGGCACAGAATATTGATGCACTTTTCTTTGACGACAAAGCGACTCTTAAAGAGGAGTATGACCGCCTTTTCTCTTCAATCTTTACCTCTCCGGAAGAACTGAAAAAGATTGTGGGCGTTCTTGCTTCCAATCGTTCCGGCCTTACCAGGGATGAGATATCAAAAAAGACAGGCATCGAACCTAACGGATACTTCACAAAAATGCTTAAGGCGCTCATTGCGAGTGATTTTGTGAGCAGATATGTTCCATTTGGAGAGAAAAAAACTTGCGAACATTATAAACTGATCGACCCATTCTGCATCTTTTATCTTCATTTTGTTGCGAGTCAGAACTCGCTGAATGCAGATTTCTGGACACTCAATCAATCGTCTCAGAGCATTGTGTCGTGGAGGGGATTTGCATTTGAGGAGGTCTGTCTGCGCCATATTGGGCAGATTAAAGCAGCTCTCGGCATTTCAGGAGTGGTAAGCAGGCAATCATCATGGAAAACAAATGGAAGTGGTGATGTCCCAGGCAGTCAGATAGACCTGCTCATTGAAAGAAAAGACAATGTAGTCAACATGTGCGAGATGAAATTCTACAATGATGAGTACGTTGTCAGCAGAGCATATGAGAGAGTCCTTACATCACGTTTCAATGCACTCAAGGAATGCCTTCCCAAAAGGTGTGCTATACATAATACGCTTATTACGACATATGGACTCAAATATAATGAGTACAGTGGTGTATTTCAGAATGTTGTAACGATGGATGCCCTATTTGACGATGGAAGTAATTAGTACCGTGTCAAAATAGCCAGGCCATACGGCGGCCCTGCCGGTGACCGTTGAGTATATGAGCAGGGAAGAGGCCGCATCATCAGCCACGACTTCAATGACGGGGTCTGGAGGGTGAGATGGAAGGTCATTGCAATTTTGTCGGATTCTCCGACCTTTTCGGGCTTCGCCCAGGTTTGGTCGGGGATGCCGGGCTGACGCCTTTCATCCCCACGGTTTTGACGCTTCGCTACAGCGGACGGCTGAGCCACCCTTAATTTTATTCTGAGACGGGACGGACGGGTAGGCCGAAAAACCGGGATCTGAAGCCCCTGTAGGTGCCGTTCAAATCGAAGCCCATGTAGCACGCGTTGCTCGTGATGTCCGCACCGATGCACGATGACCAATGGATACCGTGGGAACCGACATCGTAAAAGCCGTCGAAGCCCCGATAACCGGCGGCAGGAAGGAATATCCAATTGTCCGTATATCCGGACTTCTTTGACTGAACCTTGCGACCTTTGACTCCATCGATGGTCGTCCATGTCCAGGAACAATTGTCAGGATTACGCAATTCCTGCCACTCCTCATCCGTAGGCATACGCCATTTCCCGCCGAGGGCGACTGAAGCAGGATCATCCATTGCCTCGAGAACCGTCTTGTTATCTACCGTACCGACAGAAGATTTCGAATTGTACTTCGTCCAACCCGATGAACCATCATCACCGGTGTGGTAAGGGCAGTTATTCCAATCAAGATAAATCTTTGTATCGGAAACATCCTTTGTTCCCGCCCACTGATAATAACCGCCGTACTCCGTCGGCTTGGA
>CAMBRR010000113.1 GCA_945870315.1 uncultured Bacteroidales bacterium | reverse complement strand
TCTCCCTTGAGACCATATCAAAGATTGAAGCATGCCTTGGCATTCAGATTTTGCCCACATCCGTGATGAAGGCGTATATGAAGGCTTACTCCCCTCGGTGCTATGCCTTCGAAAAACGGCCTGAGATCAGGCCTCTGGCGTATCGGTTTATTTTACTATTTCTCTAATCAGGTGCTTTATTGCTGCGACCGGATGATACAATATCATACGGGGTCCTGCATAGCGCATTGCCTCTCGTATCTTCTCCTTCATCTCTGGATTGTAGCAGTGGATAGGACACTTCTTGCACGTAGGTTTCTCTTCTCCGAACTTACAATGGTCCAGGCGCTGATAGGCATAGTCAAGCAGAGCAGAACACTCTTCGCAAAGCCCTTTAGCTGTGTGCTTCTTCCCATGACAGTATATCTCCACCATCTGCCTTACTGTTCTCTTCTCCTGTTCTATGTGTGTCATACTTCTCTTATCAATAGTAAGTGGAAGCAAAGATAATGAATTACAGCCAGTAGCAAGAAGATTCCTTTGACAAGATGTCGATTTTTCATTTGTCTATGATGAATGGATCCACATCCACCAATCCAGCCAAGGAAAGCATCGAGACAAATGTGATGACTCCGTAGTGCAATTGCAGTAATCGAAGTTTTTGCTACATTTGTATGAATTTTTGGCAAAAAGATAATGAAGCACTTTTTCATCGCAATTGCTGCTCTCGCTCTTTCTGCTTGCGGCAGTGATTTTCAGCAGCCACAGGCTGCCAGCGTGCCCTCACCGGAGTATTCCGTCTTTTCAGAGGGGCTGATTGCAGACATTACTCCCCAAGGATGGCTGGAGGAAATACTCATCCGTCAGAAGGAAGGACTTACTGGTCATCCGGAAGCGATGGACTATCCTTACAACAGCGTTCTCTGGGCTGGAGACTTGAAAAGGGATTCGGAATCCAGGGGAGCGGACTGGTGGCGTTTCGAACAGACCGCATATTATCTCGATGGTCTGGCGCGTCTTGGCTATGTCATTGATGACCAGGAACTTCTAGATCTGTGGAATGAAAATCTCGAATATGTTCTTGCCCATCCTCTTCCTTTCAAGGCCGGCCAGGTTCCGACTGAGGACGAGCTGCGCGAGCTCAACAATTTCGTGGCACAGATTACTGCAGATCCAAATGTGGATGATCATCGCAGATTCAGGGCTCTCAGGAATCAAATTATGATGGAAATCCGCTCTGCCGATCGTCCGGAAGGGCGTCTCGGTCCTGAGACCGAATCGATGGCCTGGCCTTTTGCGGTGTTCTTCCGCGCCCTCAAGGCTTGTTACGAAGCAACAGGAGATAGCCGTATTCCTGCTGCTCTTGAAAAGAATTACCTGTCCTATACCCTTGCCGAATTGAGCCTCAGCCGTTTTGTAGTCAATGTCGAGGGTATACTCTGGACCTATTCGATTACAGGAAATCCTCAGCTTCTGAGTCTTGCCGAGGGAGCGTGGAACGGGGCATATTCTGAGCTGAATCCTCGCAACTGCATTGATGACAGTGTTCTCAGGATGCATGGGGTCACTATGAATGAACTTCTGAAAGTACCTGTCATACTTTATGAATATACAGGCAAGCAGGCTTATCTTGACCAGGCTTTGAACGCTTGCAGAAAGATGGAAGGGCCGAATATGCTGGTTGACGGTGTTAACTCCAGCACTGAAGGCCTTGCCGGCAATGACGATCTAGCAAGTCATGAGACTTGTGACATTTCAGACTATAGCTGGACCATGGGCTATTTCCTTATGGCCACGGGAGATGCTTCCTATGCAGACAGGATTGAGAAATGCATGTTCAATGCTGCTCTTGGATGTATTACCAAGGATTTCAAAAGCATGCAGTATTTCTCTTGCCCTAATCAGTTTATTGCAACGGGGAAGTCCAACCACAATGGCTTCAAATACGGTCTCACTTGGATGCAGTACCGTCCTATACATGAAACAGAATGCTGCATTGGCAATCTTCACCGCTATTTCCCGAACTATGTGTCAAGAATGTGGATGAAGGATGCTTCCGGTTCACCGGTTGCAGCCCTTTATGGACCTTGCTCGGTTGTGTATGACCTGGGCGATGGCTTGAGCGTAAGGATTGATGAGCAGACAGCCTATCCCTTTGACACCAAGATCGATTTCCGTTTCACTTTCTATCAGGACGGCAAGCTCTCGAAGAAGCCTCACCGTATGAATTTTACTTATCGTGTCCCTTCCTGGTGCAAGGCAGGTGAACCGGGTTTCCATACTCAGACAAATGATTGGAAATCAGGAGATGTCTTCACTCTCGAACTTCCTATGGAAGTGACTTTCGAGGATAATGCAGTGAGAGGCAGGAGCGTTGTGCTCGGACCGCTCGTATATTCATACAGCATTCCGGCTTCATGCACCGAAGATAACGCAATCTATGACAATCTTGCAGGCAAGAAATCTGCAAATCCTGATTTCAAGAGCTGGACCTTGCTTCCTGAAGGGAAATGGAATTATGCATTGTCAGACTGCAATGCTTCAGATGTTGAGATTGTTTGGACCAAGGCAAAGGGCTTTCCGTTCGACCCGGGCAATTCTCCTGTTGTCCTCCGTGTGAAGGCTTCCGAGCTGGAAGGATGGGAACTGAAGGACAACCGTTTCACTCCGGCTATTCCTGACAGTTTCAATATTGTCGAAGGCTCTGAAACAGTCCTTGAACTGGTCCCTTATGGAAGCACAACCCTTCGCCTGACTACATTCCCGGTAGCATGTAAGTAAGCACCGGACAGGAGTTCTGAATGGGAGCGGAGCAGGCGTCAGCTTGCCCGTACAAGGATGCGTCTGTCTTGAGTCAAACGAAGATTCTATGAGGTAAATTCCAATTTAGCAAACAGAAACAAATATGAAATACCGAGACCTGACCATCTTTCTGCTTCTGTTGGCAACAGTGTTATTTCGCTATATATAAATAAGGTATTATTCCAGAAGCATGAATAAAAGAAAACATTTGAATATC
>CAMBRR010000112.1 GCA_945870315.1 uncultured Bacteroidales bacterium | reverse complement strand
AGCTTCGGCTTCCGTCCTGGACGGAGCGCACACGATGCGTTGAGAAGGGCGCAGGACACCACCTTTTCGTTTTCATCTCAATCTCTACCCGACTATGCGGCCATGAAACAGGAGCTTTACCATCTGGGAACGCGGGAATACGGCATAGAGTTGCGTTGCGAGAACATCTTTGTCAAAGACGATGTGCTATTCCTGCTGATTTGCCTGAAAAATGAATCTGCTATGAGCTATGGTCTTGGAACTGTAGCCCCTTCTTCGGAGGGCCGGTTTGTGTTCACCTTCGACAAGATTGCGCTGGTGAAGGGCCATACTATATTTTGTCAAATATTTGGATTATTGACAATTTATAGTCATCTTTGCAATTGATATGACACAGACGGAGCAATTCATACTGAGTTATGCGGCAGAGCATAGCACAATTGTTTCTTCGGACATCTTGCAATCCGCGGCCGCCAGCGGCATATCATCCACAACATTGAATTGGCATATTCAGAAGCTTGTCAAAGAGGAAAAAATCTTTCGCGTCGGGCGAGGCAGATATTCCTTACAAGGACATCAAATCTTCAGGGAAAACCCTGATGACGAATTGGTACGAAGACACGCGGAATTAATTTCTCAGTATCCGTCAGTCAAGTGTTGCTTGTACAAGGGAACGATTCTTTCCCCGCTTCTTCATCACCTCTCATACAACGCTCTGACATATATTGAAGTGGACAGGGAACTCGCTGATATTCTCTTTCATAAGTTTAAGGACGGTGGCGATGTGGTTTTCAACAAACCTTCAAGAGAGGTTATGCAGGACTATGTGGACATGAGCAGGCCCGGGATTATCATCAAACCACTCATTACAGGAGCTCCTACAATAACATACAGCGGGGTTCCTATGCCATCCTTGGAGAAAATACTGGTCGATACAATCTGCGATGAGGATTTCAGCTACCTCCAGGGAGGAGAATGGTATTACATGATAGAGACGGCTGCCACCCAGTACAGCATAAACACGTCTCGGCTCCTGCGTTATGCAGGAAGGCGCGGCAAGAAAGAAATGATAGAGAAAAAACTCAAAGAAATAGGGCTATGATACAAAAGGACTGTTTCACCAGAGAGTGGATCGAACAGGTTAAGGAAAACCTAAACTATTCCGATGTCAATCTGATTGAGAAGGTAATCAGGGCCTTCTCGCTTGTGGAGATGCTGACACTTTCCGGATGCCCCTATATCTGGAAGGGGGGATCATCGCTTATGCTGCTTCTCGCTCCCCGGCGCAACAGACTCAGTATAGATGTGGACATCATATGTCCTCCCGGAACGGATATCGAACACTATCTCACAAACTACAAGGATTTTGGCTTTACTCAAAGTGAGCCGATTGAACGGGAACAGCGTGGAACGGACATTCCCAAGTCGCACCAAAAGCTTCATTATCAGGTGGCCTATCTTTCCAATAGCGAGCGGACCGAGAGCATCCTCCTGGACGTGTTGTACGAGGATACCCAGTATGAGAAACTTGAAACTATGAAGGTGGAGAGCCCATTTATCAAACTGGATGGAGAGCCAATCACAGTAAAGATTCCTTCTATAGATGATATTTTAGGAGATAAACTGACCGCTTTTGCACCAAACACTTCCGGGATTCCCTATTTTAAGAAGGGTGAACCCAAATATGTCGAGATTATCAAGCAACTTTACGATATCGGCCGCTTATTTGATAGTATGACTGACCTGGAAGCAGTCTCGCGGACATTCCGAAGAATAGTTCCAATTGAACTTTCATACAAGCATCTGGAGAATAATCCCGAGCCTGTTTATGCCGACATTCGGGAAACAGCGTTGTGTCTTGCAACGCGGGGAAAAGCGGGCAATGGCAATTATGAAGCCCTTCAAAATGGTGTGACATACATCAAACCCTTTATGTATATGGGCAGGTACTATATCGAGGATGCCATTTTGGATGGAGCGAAGGCCGCATATCTGGCAACAGCAATCGAGAAAGGCATAAAAACTCTCCAGCTATACAATCCATTGGAAAGTATTCCTGAATTGCGGGCAACTGTTACCAACAAGATAAACAAACTCAAGAACTTCCAACCTGAGGCATTCTATTACTGGGCCCAAATCAGCGAACTTTTAGAAGAGAAATAAGTGGACGAGTTCGTCGCTTTTGCAATGGCACATCTGGAACTGTTCTTCTATGTGACGTGCATCGGCTGCGGGATCACTGGCTTCCGGGATAAAGAAATCGCGCCCCTGTTTAAAGAGGCGGTTGGTCTGGATAATGTTTGTTTGCCGGAGACTTTTGTGAAGTATTTGGCATTGGCGCTTTTCGGACTGACAATGGTCTCCGGGGCGCATCGTATATCCAGCATAGAGCAAAGCGGCTCTTGGATCTATCGCTCATAAAGCAAAAATCAGAGAGAAATATGCTCAGAGCATGATAATGGTAGTTGAAAAACCATTAATGCAGGTCGCTTGATAGTTGTCGGAAGGCTCTGCCAGAGCGTGGCCGGCCGCGGCCTCGTGAGCGGCTCCCGAAGGAACGAAGTTCCGAAGGGTGGATGAAGCGAAGCGGAACTCTGGCGGAGCCTTCCGACAACTCATCATCACCATATAGAATACAAGAAACCGACTCTTTTGGGTCGGCCTCTCTCTATTTCTTATTTTAAATCATTCATCTCTTGACAGCCAGGGAAGCGACTATGTCAGCGACATTGACACTTGCATTATCCCTCTGCACAAGTTCCACTCCCGGCACATCCCTGACCTGTCCGAGAGGATAATAGGCAACATCTTGAAGCAGCAGTTGAGAATCTGCATAGTCAAAATTATCTTCGCTGATCTGAACCAGCACACCCGGGACCTCGCTGCAAAGTATCTGCACTGCACTCTGGCAGGAATATGAATTCATAATTCCGGATAGGTCCATTCTGAAACCACACTTCTGGCCAAAACGCACGGCGGCAGCACACAAGCCACCCTCCCCTACTGTAATACCAGCCTGAATCACAGAATCTTCCACC
>CAMBRR010000111.1 GCA_945870315.1 uncultured Bacteroidales bacterium | reverse complement strand
TATCCTCCCCTTCCGGGATTTGTTGCAAAATTAAAAGGAGCTTGCGCAAAACCACTGCACAAGCTCCAAAAATCTGCAAAATATGTAGAAAATTATTCTGTCGTACCTTTACCAGGCTTGAGATCAACCAGAGCCTCGACCACGTTTACTATGTAGTCACCGATCTTCTCACATTCGATGATGAGGTCCATATAGGCCGAACCGGTGGCGTATTCATACTTGCCTTCGTTCAGGTCGATGATGTTGCGTTCCTTGAGTTTGTTACGCATCGCATTGATGGAAGATTCAGTCTTCATCGTACGGATAAGGTCTGCGGAAGAGGCGTGGGAATTGTTCACAAGACTGTCCGCCATCTGATTGTAAGCCTTCTGTACCAGGTCGAACATTTCTGCAAAATTCAGATTCATATCCGCCGTAAACTCAATCCTGTTCTCGTTGCGTCTCTGAAGAATGCGCGCCATATTGTAATAACTGTCACCAATACTCTCAATCTCCGAAATCTCACGAAGTTTCATCTGAATGGAGTGCTTGGAATCATCACTCAAGCGTCCGTCAGCAACTTTACTCAAGTAGGTAGCAATCTCCACCTCCATATTGTCGCTGATGTTCTCATATTTCTGCACCCGCTCGAACAGAGAGGCGAACTCATCTGAATTCTTCTCGGAATACATCTGTCCCACCATATCGTGCATACGAGAAGTCCTGTCGCTCATAACCAGGATTTCCTTATGAGCCTGAAGTATGGACAACTCTGAGGTGGACATAAGACCTCCGGAAATGAACTCCAGGTGCGGTCTGCCGTCGATATCCGACAATTCTTCCTTTTTGGACGGAACAAGCAGGGTCACAACTTTAACGAATAACTTGGTAAACCATATCATCACAAAGATATTGATGAGGTTGAATACCGTGTGGAACATTGACAGTCCGAAAGACACATAGTACTGCATCGCTGCGAAACTGGACACAAGAGCCTGATTCTCAGGAAGAGACTTGTCTATTGTACCATCCATCAGGGAGGCAACCACGGCAGGGTCCGCATTGTTCGCGAATTTGTAGATTTCGTTAGGGTCTCCCACACATCCGGTAGTAATCCAACTTATGAGTTTCATATACGGACGGTAGATGGCAAGCGCCCAGACGGAACCTAAGAGGTTGAAGAGAAGGTGTCCGGCAGCAGCCCTCTTTGCCATCACGTTACCGGAAACGGAGGCGATGATAGGAGTGATACAGGTTCCGATATTACCGCCAAGGACGAGTGCAGCAGCCAGGTCGAAGGTAATCC
Source organism: uncultured Bacteroidales bacterium (assembly GCA_945870315.1). GTDB lineage: Bacteria > Bacteroidota > Bacteroidia > Bacteroidales > UBA932 > Cryptobacteroides. The sequence goes on along the minus strand of CAMBRR010000111.1, from coordinate 1,749 downwards.
AGCCTTTGCTGCACATAATCAGCGCTATGGCGAAAGTGGCACTGGAGGCCTGCACGACCATTGTGAGTACCAGACCGACACCTGCGAAAATCAGCACTGACCAGAAACCGAGATCGGAATAGCGTCTGAGGGCATCCATAACTGCCGGATTGGACTTGAGATCGGGAACCGACCCATTGAGAAAATCCAGTCCCAAAAAGAGCAACGCAAAACCGATGAGGAACTCACCCCAGTTCGTATATGGAGACTTCTTCATAAAAAGAAGAGGTACTCCGAAGGCGAAGAGCGGGATTGCAAAAGCTGAAATGTCAACCTTGAACCCGAAAAGTGAAATGATCCACGCCGTGAAGGTAGTACCCACATTTGCACCGAAGATGACAGCCATTGACTGCTGCAGGGTAATGAGCCCGGCATTTACAAAGGAGACAATCATCGTGGTCGTCGCAGAAGAAGACTGGACAAGTGCTGTGATGAAGATACCGGTGAGAGCACCGAGGAATTTGTTGTTGGTCATCAGGGCGAGAATATTCCTGAGTTTGTTTCCCGCCGCTTTCTGCAAGCCCTCACTCATCAGTTTCATACCATAGAGGAACATCCCCACAGACCCGATGAGAGTGAGAACTTCAAGAATACCGAAATTCATAAGTCGTTCGTAAATGGTTTGGGCCACGAATATACAACCAAATTTCAAAAATGTGAATATTTCGTTAAGGTGATTTTATGATTTTTTTAACATCTATGAGATTTTTACGGCATCACGCATTAATTTTTGTAAAAAAGGAAAACAGACAGTAAATTTGCAAGTTATTGTGAAATATCATACATATTACAAAGACAAATGGCAGAAAAAAACACATTGTTGGACAAGATTCTCGGACTAAGGGACAAATACGAATCGCTCCAGAAGCAACTTGCTGATCCGGATGTGATTTCGGATATGAAGAAATATGTTCAGTTGAACAAGGAATACAAGGAACTGACACCTATCATCGAAACCGGAGAATACTATCGCAGGATGATGGAATCCTACGAAATGGCGAAAGACATAATCGCGGAGGAGAAGGATGAGGAATTGAGGGAGATGGCTAAGGAAGAACTTGCCGAACTTGAGGTGAAGATTCCTGAAATGGAGCAGAAAATCAAGCTTCTGCTCATTCCGGCTGACCCTCAGGACAGCAAGAATGCAATTCTGGAAATCCGTGGTGGTGCAGGTGGAGACGAAGCTGCCATCTTTGCCGGTGATCTGTTCAGAATGTACAGCAAGTATTTCGAGCGCAGGGGATGGAAAATGGAAATCAACAGCCAGTCCGAAGGCGCTGCGGGAGGATTCAAGGAAATCGTGGTGAAGGTAATCGGCGAGGGAGTCTATGGAATATTGAAATATGAGTCCGGAGTGCATCGTGTGCAGCGCGTGCCTCAGACTGAGACTCAGGGCAGAGTTCACACCTCAGCTGCGTCAGTGGCAGTGCTTCCGGAGGCCGACGAGTTTGACATTGAATTGAATATGAACGATATCCGCAAGGATACCTTCTGTTCCTCAGGTCCTGGAGGACAGTCTGTGAACACCACATATTCAGCCATCAGGCTCACCCACATCCCATCGGGCATAGTGGTGCAGTGCCAGGACGAGAAGTCCCAGCTCAAGAACTTCGACAAGGCACTCGCGGAATTGAGGACAAGGCTCTACAATATGGAGTATGAAAAATATCTGAACGAAATCTCAGCCAAGAGAAAGACTATGGTTTCCAC
>CAMBRR010000110.1 GCA_945870315.1 uncultured Bacteroidales bacterium | reverse complement strand
ATCGCAAGTTTCGACGGGCCTCTTGTAATGGAAGGGGAATTCAGGAACTACGCGATTTACAAATTCACCTGGCATCCGGGAATGCAGCAGAGGTTCGGCGTGGACGACGATACTCTGGGAGCCTGGTAGGACTTATCGCTCCTCCAGGCAGCGTTTGTAATAGTCCTTTGGAGCAAGCCCTTTTACCTTCTTGAAGTAGCGGTTGAAGGTGGAGACGGAGTTGAAGCCGCTCCGCTCGGATACTTCCGGCATATTGATCCTTCCGCTCTTAACCATTTCCCTGAAAATGGAGCAGGCTTTTTCTACCCTGAAATTATTGATATAGTCGTAGAAGCTGACTCCGAGGCAGCGGTTGAGATAGACTGATAGATATTTGGTGTTGGAGCCTATTTCCGTGGCTACGGTTTTGAGCGACAGGTTCGGATTGAGATAAAGCTTTCCGTTCTCCATACACTCGGAGAGCTTAGGCTCAATCATATTTCTTATGTACAGCAGGTTGCCGCTGTCATCATCAGTGGCGGCCTGCGCCTGGGGAGCAGCATCAGGCTCAACGGCTGATACTGTTTCCTCCAATGGCGATTCGTCTTCATCCTTTTCAGGAATATCAACCACCTTGTGGGATTTCGCAAGGAAGATGATATATGTCCAGATAAGCATACAGAACAGGGAATACAAGGCCTCCCCCAACCAGCTTGCTCCTTTGATTCCGAACGCCAGAAGATAGGCGGTGAAGGCTAATATGTAGAGTATTCCTGAAACCAATGCCCAACGGACCGTAAGGTTTTCGTGGGATGAGTAGTGGGATTGAAGATACTTGTAGTGCCTGTAGGCATAGAATACGATGTAAACTACTGTTGCAATCAGCAGAAGGAAGCAATACAGATACGCCGCCATCACCACCCACATCTCGGAGTGAATCAGGTATATGGGGATGAAGACCAGCTCGCTAAGAGGCCACAACCATATAAGAGCTGATTCTGTGGAGTTGGGCTTGACTGCTTCACAGAAGAAATTGCAGGCTACAAGCATAGTGGCAAGGTCCAGAATGCTGACTACCTTGTCGAGCACATCTGAATACTGTATGGATTCAAAAAGGAACAGGGAATCCTTGGTGAAGCCGAGGAAAAGACAAACCGTGGTGATGAACATCACTTTCATCATACGGCTGTTCTTCCTGAGGCCATATAGATAAACGCTCCAAAGCAGGAAGAACATTATGGCTGCTCCCCTGAACTGATGTGCAAGTGCTTCTGCAAAAAACATAATAATTACGCCTGCAACTTGGTGAGACTGCGGATGGACTTGGCAACATTGACAAGGTGGTCGGCAATACGCTCGGTATTGGAAGTGAGGGACAGATACTGTGCACCGACCTTTGCGGTACAAACACCCTCGCTCAGGCGGGTGATGTGGTTGTCCTCCATAGCCTTTGTAATATCGTCGATTTCCTCCTCCACATCATTTGCCTTGGCAAGAGCATCCAGATCTTCATCCTCATATGCCCTGATGGCAAAATTGTAGAGGTCTCCGACCTTGGACTGAAGAGTTGCAATCTCCCCGATTGCTTTCTTCGAAAAGCCTTCTCCATCCTCTGCCAGCGCTTCGGAGTACTCGAGAATGTTCTCTGCATAGTCTCCGATACGCTCCAGGTCGCGGATGGTGCGGTAGGTGGTTGCCAGATAGATATGGTCGTGTTCGCTGAGTCCCTTCTGCTCAGAGAGTTTCACCACAAAGTCCACGAGGGCACGGTTGATGAAATTGAGCTCGTTTTCCGTCTTCTCGAAAGTCTCCTTTTCCGCAAAGGACAGGGTGCTGACTATTCTGAGGGCACGGTTGAAATTCTCCATTGCAAGCTCGGACATACGCACGATTTCGCGCTTGGTCTGGTCAACTGCAATAGGCGGGGTCTTCAACATATTGTTGTCCACATAGTGCAGGTGAGGCGCATCCGCTTCCACCACCTGAGGCACATCAGGTACCATTCTGATGACTGTCTTCACGAGCAGGTCGGTGAGAGGCAGCATACAGATGACCGTAATGAGGTTGAAGAAGGTATGGAACATCGCGAGCTGGGTCTGCGGCGCACCCGGGAAAGCAGCGTTGAAGATGTTGCCGAAGGTGATGTTCCCGTGGCTCAGTCCGGACAAAAGCCAGTTGATGAGCATAAAGAATACTACACCGGCGCAGTTGAAAATCAGGTGAATCAGAGCTGTGCGCTTGGCGTTCTTGCTGCTGGTAATACCTGCCAGGATGGCCACGATACAGGAACCGATGTTGGAACCCATAGTGAGGAAGATGCCCTGGTCAAGCGAAATGAGTCCGCTCACAACCATTGCCAGAGCGATGGATGTCATCACGGATGAACTCTGGATGATGGCGGTAAACAGTGCACCTATCAGCACGAGAAGAATAGGATTGCCTATGGAGGCGAGGAATGTTTTGACACCCTCAAGAGCAGCGAAATCCTTCATCGAACCGCTCATCAGGCTGAGTCCGACGAAAAGCATACCGAAGCCGGCGAGAATTCCGCCGAGGGTTTTCATATTGCTTTTCTTGGAGAACAGGCTCAGGAAGGCACCCATACCTGCAAAGGCGGAGAAGATTACCGATGTTGAGATTCCGGTCCCTCCGAACATACCGAGTGCAACAATCTGCGCCGTTACGGTTGTTCCTATGTTTGCACCATATATTATGGTTGCAGCCTGTTGAAGCGAAATGATGCCGGCATTGACAAAACCTATGGTCATTACCGTTGTCGCGCCGGAACTCTGAATTGCAGCTGTACCGATGGTACCGATACCAACACCGAGAAGTTTGCTTTTGGAAGCTTTGGCAAAGAGATGCTTGAGTTTTTTTGAACTTGCCGCCTCAAGATTGGAACTCATCATTTGGCAGGCGACAAGGAAAATACCTATACCTGCAAGAAGAGTGAGTATGGCGGAAATGGCTGCTGTAGAACCCATATTTGTCTTCTGAATATTTCGCCTACAAAATTAAGTAAAAAGTTCCGAATTCTCCTAACCGGCATTAGAGACTTTTCCCATGTTCCGTTTTTGCAGAAATTTTGTAAATTTGCAGCGATTTGCTAACTAAAACCTGAAATAATGAAACCCATTCTAAAGGTAGTAGAGGGGAAACGTGATTTGACAAAATTCATTCACTTCCCGGAAAAACTGTACAAAAATGACAAATGGTGGGTACCGGCACTCATCTCTGACGAGTACAACACCCTCCAGGCAAGCAAAAA
>CAMBRR010000109.1 GCA_945870315.1 uncultured Bacteroidales bacterium | reverse complement strand
GGAGACAGATTTTCCTTAAGACCAATTTTTTCCACAACGGAGAAATCAGACGAAAGTATTTCTTCCGGAGTACGGCCCGAATATATGCGTATCAGGAGGGAAATGATACCCTTGGTGATGATGGCATCGCTGTCGGCATTGAACACCAGAACTCCATTTTCCACCTTTGCATCAAGCCAAACCCTTGATTGACAACCTTTTATCAAATGTTCATCAGTCTTTTTGTCCTCAGGATAGGAATCAAGGGACTTACCCAGGTCGATAATATATTCATATTTGTCGAGCCATTCGTCGAATTCGGCAAATTCTTCTATAATATCTTCCTCAACTTCTTTCAAAGACTTATTCATAATATCTTAATATTCAATAATTTAACTCAACATATCCATAGCTTTTTCCAGAGCCTTGCCGAAAATTTCAACCTCCTCAAGAGTGTTGTAAGGAGCAAGTGAAACCCTCAACATACCTGTAACTCCGAAACGGTCCATAAGAGGTTCTGCGCACATCTGCCCTGAGCGCACGGCAACTCCCATCTTGTCCAGAAGCAGCGCAAGGTCTTCGTGATGAAGTCCGTCCACCGAGAAAGAAAAAACGGGAATTTTAGGTTCTGCCGTTCCGTATAATCTTATCCTTGGATTTTCTGTAAGTATGTTCCTCATAGCCTGTTCCACAGCCCTACATTCAGCCGCAAGTTCCTCGTCCTCCAAAGAACGCATAAATTCTATAGCCTGAATGAAACTGGTTTGCCCTATGAAATTCTGGGTACCGGCCTCAAACTTCATAGGCAAGGGAGCGAAAGTCGTCTGCTCTAAACTTACATTTCCCACCATTTCTCCACCGAAAAGGAAAGGAGGCATTTTCTCGAGATATTCCTTCTTGCCATAAAGCACTCCGGTGCCGGTTGCGGCATACATCTTATGACCGGAAAAAGCATAGAAATCGCAATCAGTCTTACGGACATCGATTCCGCAGTGCACTATACCCTGAGCCCCATCCACGAGTACAGGAACCCCTTTTGAATGGCAGATACGAACAATTTCATCAACAGGATTCACAATTCCGAGAACATTGGAAACCTGGGTTACAGCCAATATCTTCGTGCGGTCATCAATCAGCCTTTCCAGAGCCTGAATGTCAAGCCTTCCATCATCCAGGACTGGTATAAACCTCAATTGGGCTGATTTGCGAAGACAATGCTGCTGCCAGGGTACAAGATTGGAATGATGCTCTGCAGCAGATACTATCACATTGTCCCCTTCTCCGACAAATGCCTCACAGAAGGAATAAGCAACCAGGTTAATGGAAGCAGTGGTACCTGAAGTGAAGATGATTTCTGAGGTTGATTCAGCCCCTATGAATTTCCTTACAGCCTCTCTGGCGGTCTCATAGTGTTCCGTGGCCTGATCAGCAAGATGGTGGACTGCACGGTGTATGTTTGCATTGGCTGTCCGTGCCCATTCATCCTGCATTTTCAATACAGTATCCAGCCTTTGGGATGTGGCGGCATTGTCAAAATAGACAAGCGGCTTGCCGTAAACTGTCCCGGAAAGGGCTGGAAAATATTTTCTTATATCCTGTACAGTCATAATCATTTTAATAATTGGAACCGCAAAATTACAAAATAGTATTCTATCTTGGGATAATTTGTTTTAATTTTGCGCCTGCGGCTGATTAATTCAAGTCTCCAAAATGATTAATTTGTGAATATTTCAGAACTGGAACGATATGATTGACTACATCAAAGGCGAGATTACGGAATTGAATCCAACAGAAATGACATTGGAATGTAACGGAATAGGTTATAAAATCCTGATTTCCCTCCAGACCTACGACAAACTCAAGCAAAGCCGTGAAGCCAAAATCTACATCCATCACTATCTGAGGGAAGACGATGAGCAGTATTTCGGGTTTGCGGGCAAGGATGAAAGGGAATTGTTCCGTCTTCTGATAGGAGTTTCAGGCATAGGTGCAGCAACTGCCAGAATGATGTTGTCGTCCTTAAGTTCTGATGAATTGAGGAATGCAATTCTATCCGAAGACATCAATAAAATCAAAAGCATCAAGGGAATCGGGCTCAAATCTGCCCAGAGACTCATACTCGAACTCAAGGACAAAATTTCAAAAGGTGAAGGCAGCAGTCAGAACACCATTTTCCAGACATCCGGAGCAAATCCAAATCTGGAAGAAGCAACTACTGCACTTGTTATGCTTGGATTCACAAAACCGAATGTTACAAAAGCCCTTGCTGCAGTCCTTAAGGAAACACCGGATGCCAATCTGGAACAATTGATTAAATTAGGTCTGAAACGACTCTGAGCAAACTGTGACAAGTGAGTGGACTGTCCGACAAAAACTATCACCGTCCGAAATAGACAAGCAACACAGAAATATCAGACGGGGAAACCCCGGAAATACGTGAAGCCTGAGCAATGGTTCGCGGAGCATATTTCTTAAGTTTCTGACGACATTCAATTGAGAGACTCTGCACACGGTCAAAATCAAAGCCCTCAGGAATGATAAGATTCTCCAGACGGTGAAGTTTGTCAGCCTGCTGTTTTTCCCTGTCAATATACCCCTTGTATTTAATAAGGATATCAGAAACGCTCAAAACAGATTTTCTTGTCTGTTCATCCAGCATTCCTCCCCTATCCTCAACATCAGGAGCAAGTCCGTCGAAATTCTTCAAATTCCTCATAGATTCAAAAAATGAGGAACCTTCAAAAGCATTTTCTGAATCAAACCGAAGAACTTTATCCATCTCATACTTATCAAAAGTTCCACGTGGAACAATTTCGAATAAATCTGAAACAAAAACATCAGGACGGGATACGAGGTCTGAAATGGTTTTCTTATGAGGAATCTCTGCTGAATTCTTCTGAGTTAGATAAGAATTCACTGTTTCAGGCTTCAACGAAACAGTAGAGCAGAAATCAATAACTTTCTGAACTGCTTCATATTTACGCATTGTAAAATCATATCTTTGCTTATCAGCTAAACCAAGTTCATAAGCGAGTGGGGTAAGTCTGAAATCAGCATTATCCTGACGCAAAAGAATTCGATATTCAGCTCGTGAAGTAAACATACGATACGGTTCATCCACACCTTTTGTAATAAGGTCATCAATGAGGACACCTATATATGCCTGATCTCTTTTGAGTATAAACGGCTCTTTTCCGGCAACCTTCAAATGAGCATTGATACCGGCAATCAAACCTTGTGCAGCAGCCTCCTCATAACCTGTTGTTCCGTTAACCTGGCCAGCGAGGAATAAACC
>CAMBRR010000108.1 GCA_945870315.1 uncultured Bacteroidales bacterium | reverse complement strand
TGCGATTCCTCCAAATTCAGCTTTCCACGGCCTGTTGGAGGAATTCTTTTTCTCCGCATCAAAGATACATAATATTTAACACATTAGTAATCAATTTGTTAGGAAAAGTTTAACATTTCCCGACAGTACCTACTCTAACAGTTCTTGATATGCCATTTCAAGCAGATTTGGAGGATCCAGACTTAGTAGTTCTTCTATGTTATAGCCATCTTTTTCCAGCAATTCGACCAAGGTGTTGCGAGCCTTAATGATAAATGGATCAGTGATCCACTCATGTTCATGATTAATCTTCAGATCCGAAAAGGCCAAACAATAGAAAGAGCAGGGTGCATAATTCAACAACGCCTTTCTGTAACGCATATCTCTAAAGATGACTTCGTCTTGACCAACTGGGGAATGGACATATTCGGTTACATTAAAATTGTACCTCAACAATGCATTTGCAAGATTATTAAAGACGTGATCATATTCGTTCCCATGGGCCTCGTTGGACAAAAGAATGTGACGGTTATTCCCATTCTCCTCAATATTCAGATGGACATATGGGCAGCCCATGTGTGGCAAATCCAGCCGTAATAGAACCGGGGAGTCATCATATCTGGTCAGGTAGATTTTTATTCGCGTCGTGTTTTCTGTCGAGCCTCTCTGCAATGCCAAGTCACCACTTTCTATAGGGTTATTCTCAACAACTATATTATACACATATACATTAGCATAATTCGTAAGCAAATAATCCGATAGGTTCTTCATAACCTCCTTTTCTTTCTCATCACTGCCCGGAAAAGACAAGATATCTACCAAACAACACCAAAAGGTAAGGAATCCACATTGATAAAGTAGGCTCATTAGGATTGCTTTTGCAGTATCACGCATCGTTGATGTATATCTCCCTATGAGATCAGCCTGCAGTTCTATGCCGACTATCATATCTCGGACAGCCGAAAACCGTTCACGGTCGAAAAAACATGGCCCATATTTGTCATCCCACCTAAAAGAATCTGCCTCATCAGCAAGATTGAGAAAGAAGTTTGTAAGCTCGGTATTAATGGAAATAAATGAGGCTAACAAACAATCTACCAAGTTTATATATGGCTTTTGGATTGTATCCGCCTTAAAAGCATTAAAATGAGGCTGAAGGATCAACAAAATTCGATTGACATCAATATTTGGAATCTGTTGCGACCGCATCGCAACGTATTCAAGATTTTCATAGCGTGGTGTAGTAATATAGAAGATAGTTTCCTTTTGACTCGTGTGACATATATCATAGAGTTGGCTAAAGTTCTGGACTTCCTGAGGCAATGTACAATCTAACCAATTCTCGTTCTCTATTGTTGAATTATTATCCAGCATACATTTGACCACCTTGGCAAATAGCTGAATCTGCGCAGCGTCCGTATCCTGCGTAAAATGAAAATGCAACGGCATAAAGTTTTGAGTATTTCAGTTTCGGCTTACTATGGGAACCTCTTTTTCCTCCCTTGTACCAAGTCTTGAGGCGGTCGCGCTCAAGCGTGTGCATTGCCACCGGAAAGTGAACAGATGTAACCGGACGCTGACCAGGTATCGTTGGGGATGAGTACCCGGTCAGGCTACCTAAGAAAGAAAATACCCTGTTCACTCCAGGATGTCATCCGGTCCCAAAGGTGCGTAAGCGCCGTCTTTGCTTTCAATGAATATGGTTCCGGATTCGAGGCATTCGGTATTGTGCCACTGCCCTACAGGTACGCTGAAGCCTATGCAATCGGCGGCGGGGGCGTTGGGCGAAGTGCCGGCAGCGGCGATAAAGCTCTGAGCTAGGCTGCCATCAGGGTTAAAGTAGTTCTGCCGCACCGACCCGCGGATTAGCACTATCGTTTCCGTGGACTTCCTGTGCCGGTGAATAGGCAGGATGGTCCCCGGCTCCAGGGCGTTGAGCATACGCTGGCTGCCGTCTGATAACGAAGTCCGCAGGTCGAGATTCATACGCAGACGGGGCGAGGCCTTCGCCTGGGCGGTAAGGTCGTCGAGAAGGGAAATGGTGAGTTTCATATTCAGGATATCTTTACAAGAATTAATACTCTCTCAACACTACCTCAAACGCCTCGGCATAATCCAAGCCCCACTGACTTCCACGAACAGCAGCAAGTCCGGTTATATATTCCGCTGAGCGCGGATGCGGATATGGACGCATGACGCCGCGATACATGGAAAGAGCCTTCAGCTTGGCATCAACGCCCTCCTTGCCTACCTCAACGAAACAATTCGGCTCGAAGCACTTCATCGCATTGTTAATCTTCCATTCGGTGCATGAAGGAACTTCCATATACCAGAACTCCTTTACCCTCTTCACTTCAGGGCGGCGCTGAAACAGACGGATTGCCTCCTGACAGGCCATGGAGGTCTGGAGATGGTCATTGTTGGTATCCGCAGGATGATGAGTGATGATCACATCCGGCTCGCTCTCCTTAATCGCGGCCTCAATGAACTGCACCAATTTCAGATGCGGCACGGTATTCATTTCAATGTTCGGGAAAGTTCCCTCATATATCTTATTGACACCAAGGAACTTGTTGGATTCATTGGTATCGTCTCCAAGTTCCTCATCTGAAGGTCGGAAAGCGCGGGCCTTGGCCTCTGTACACATAATGCATACGTCAACGGTATGTCCTTCACGGGACCATTTCCACATAGATGCCCCGGCACCCAAAGTTTCATCATCCGGGTGAGCCACTACAAGTAAGTATTTCATATTCAATCAGTTTATTTCACGTTTTCAGAATAAGCAACCAGTTTCTCATGCATCCACTGCGGATATTTCCCGCAGGCGGTATAGAGGATAGCCAGCACTGTCCAAATGATGAGTTTGATGTCCCCGAAGAACGTGGCGTGCTTCACGTAATACACATCCAGTTTCAGGCGGATGGGGAGCACCTTCTCATTGTACTCAGCCTCATCCTCAAACTGATCCCCATAGATATAGTCCCAAAGGCTGGACTGAGAAGTAAGTCCGCAAGGCACGGTGGCAGCAATGGCATTCTCGCCACCTCGTGTTATCTCCACTTGATCTACTGCAGCAGGGCGAGGTCCTACAATCGACATCGTACCGTTCAAGATATTCACCAACTGCGGCAGCTCGTCAATCTTCAGTCTCCGCATAATCTTTCCCCACCAGAAAATTCTGTCTTGGTCCGGACGCAACGAAGCCTCATTCGCCCCGCGGGCGACACGCATCGAACGGAACTTCCACATCTTGAACTGCTTATTGTCCTTGCCCACACGGTTGGCAAAGTAAAACAGCGGACCGGGATCGCTGATCAAAGTAGCTACAATGGAGAACAACCATACAGGACTTGTGCCCACGATACCTATCAAGGCACATACAAT
>CAMBRR010000107.1 GCA_945870315.1 uncultured Bacteroidales bacterium | reverse complement strand
TTTGAATATGTAATTGACCGTAACTATGTCAGAATCAGATAATTTGGTTGGTGGAAACCATTTGCAGATTTCTCAGCGTGGAATAGAAATGCCTGAGTCTCCTATCAGGAAGCTTGCACCTTTGGCCTATGCTGCACAAGAGCGTGGTGTGAAAATATATCGTTTGAACATAGGTCAGCCTGACCTTCCTACTCCGCAGAAGGCGCTTGACAAGTTGAAGACTTTGGATCGCTCGGTTCTTGAATATAGTCCGTCCCAGGGTAACCGTTCTTTGCGTGAGGCTTTGGTCGGATACTATGACAGATATCAGATTAAATTGACCCCAGATGACATCATCGTCACATCTGGTGGCTCAGAGGCCGTTTTGTTTGCATTTATGAGCTGCCTCAATCCGGGAGACGAAATCATCGTTCCGGAGCCAGCCTATGCCAACTATATGAGTTTCGCGATTTCTGCCGGAGCTGTCATCAGGGCAGTCACAACCACCATAGATGAGGGCTTCTGCCTTCCTAAGGTAGAGCGTTTCGAAGAACTTATCAATGAACGCACCAAGGCGATTCTCATATGCAATCCTAACAACCCTACGGGTTATCTATATACCCAGAAGGAGATGAATCAGATCCGCGACCTAGTGAAAAAGTATAATCTTTATCTTTTCTCGGATGAGGTTTACCGTGAATTCATCTATACCGGCAGCCCGTATATTTCTGCGATGCACCTTGAAGGCATTGAGCAGAATGTTGTCCTTATTGATTCTGTATCAAAGCGTTACTCCGAGTGCGGAATACGTATCGGTGCCCTGATTACAAAGAATGAGGCAGTAAGACAGACCGTGATGAAGTTCTGTCAGGCCCGTCTGAGTCCGCCGCTGTTGGGACAGATTGTTGCAGAGGCTTCCATCGAAGGGACAGAGCAGTATTCGAGGGACATGTATGAGGAATATGTCGAAAGGAGAAAGTGTCTGATTGACGGAGTCAACAAGATAAGCGGATGTTATACACCGATTCCTATGGGTGCTTTCTATACAGTGGCGCAGTTGCCGGTGGATGATGCGGAGAAATTCTGTGCCTGGTGTCTGTCGGATTTCTGCTACAAGGATGAGAAAACTCCGGAAGGCGTTGCAGGTGAGACTGTTATGATGGCTCCAGCTGCCGGATTCTATTCTGATCCTGAAATGGGACGCCAGCAGGTCCGCCTTGCATATGTGCTTAAGAAAGAGGACCTTCGCCGTGCTGTCTTCATACTCTCCAAAGCCCTGGAGCAGTATAATGAACTTGCTCGCTGAGTGCGACACAGTTAGTGGTTATGAAAATATTTATGTCCAAATATTTGACAGTGGCATTCGCTTCTGTCTGCGTCCTATTGTCGGGAATCCCTGATGTCTTGGCACAGGTGTCTGGTACACGTATTCTTGCCGGTCGTGTGATAGACAGTAAGGGAGAACCTCTTGCGGGAGCAAATGTTTATGTAAGAGGTGATTTGAAGAATGGCACTTCTTCTGATGTGGAGGGATGGTTTTCCTTGATTATACCAGACGGTCGCAATATATTTATCGAAGCTTCTTTTCTTGGAATGAAGCCGTGGTCGGAGGCGTACAGCGGAGAAAAAGAGATAACCATTGTAATGTCTGAAGATGCGAATATGATGGAAAGCGCTGTTGTCAGGGCGCATCCCAATATCAATGACCTCGATATCCGAGCCAAGGCCGGTGTAGTCAATGCAGTTGACGTTGACAGGCTTCAGGACAGACCGGTGATGGACCTTTCCCTTTCACTCCAGGGCTCTGCTCCCGGACTTGTTGTCACCAATAGGGGAGACCTTGGAACAAAGCCTGAAATCAGAATCAGGGGGAATGCCTCTTTCAGAAAAGGGGATTTAGCTAATGAACCTTTATATGTGCTTGATGGACAAGTGATTTCATCAGATGCTTTTATGACCCTCAATCCTCTCGACATCGCTGAGATCAAGATTCTGAAAGATGCTGTCGCTTGTGCTCTATATGGAACGAAGGCTGCGAATGGAGTATTGGAAATCACTTCAGTCAGGGGTACTGACGGGGATGTCAGGGTAACATATGACTTCAACGGTGGAGTCACTTTCCGCGGAAGAAGGGGAGTCCAGATGATGCATACGGATGAAAAACTTGAGTTGGAAAGACGGCTTAAGAATCCTGAGGCGCCGGGCTATCGTTATAGCGAAGACTATTATCGTCGTTATTATTCGAAGGATCCCAACCTTGAGTCTATGATTGCAGAGGGAAAAGCTATTCTTGATGAATTGAGAAAGACAGATACCGATTGGTTCAAGGAACTGCTGCGTAATGATTTCTATCACAGACATAACCTGAGCATAAGGGGAGGTACGGGAAAGACAGCGTATTATGCCTCAGCAAATTACAGTTACCAGGGTGGACAGGTTCCCGGCAATGACGTAAACCGTTTTACCGGAAGGATGAGCCTTGATCAGGCAATCGGCAGAGTCGGTTCGCTTTCCTTGAGTGTCAATGGGGGCTATTCCAAGGCCGACAGTCCTAATGGCTCGACCTATTCACCTACTTCCCTTATATATGAACTCAATCCATATGAGAGCAAGACAAGCGGGGAACTGTGGTCATATCCGGGGAGGACTTATGACGATCTTGTCTATCAGTATGAAAAGACTTCTACTGAGAAACGTGTCGGAGTCAGTGGAAGTCTCAGTTTTGAACCTCTCCAGGGCCTGACTGTGGCTGCCGTTGCCGGTCTTGACTTTGTATTGTCTGAATCAATGGACTTTACCCCTTCTACATCGTGGTCTGAGCAACATAGCGGTGCCGCTGTGAATGAACGTGGCAGGCTCTCGAGGTCGAAAAATACAAATGCTAATGTGACTACCAATGTCCGTGTTACCTGGAATCGTACTTTTGGCAAACACGATATCACTCTCGGTGCCAATACCGACTATTACTGGGACAGTATCGATGATATGTCTGTGACCGGGTATGGAGTCGGTACGCTAAAGACCCCCTCTGCCATCAATCAATCTATAGAAGGTTCCCGTAAGGTCAGTACATCAAATTTTCGCGAGAAAACCGCTCAGATTGGAATAGGATTTCTGGCCGGTTATTGTTATGATGGAATTTATGATATTTTCGGCACATATAAGTCGGACGCTTCATCCATCCTTCCAAAAAACAAGAGATGGAATTCTGCCTGGGCTGTCGGTGTCGGTTGGGATATAAAGAATTACGGCTTTTTGAAGGATTGGGATCCGATTTCTGCTCTCCGGCTGAAGGCTTCATATGGCCGGACTGCCAGTCTCGCCGGGGTTTCACCGTCACTTACAGTCGCTACATTTACTTATCTGGAAGATAGTTATGGAGACAGGCGGC
>CAMBRR010000106.1 GCA_945870315.1 uncultured Bacteroidales bacterium | reverse complement strand
GCCAAACGCGGGTATGACCCTGAGAAAATCGGAACCATATCGATGTCTGCCGGTTCGCATCTTGCTCTGCTCCTTGCAACAAGTTCACAGACAAGGGCATACACCCCAATTGACAAACTAGACAGCATCCCTTGCCACATCAATTGGGCTATTGTAAATGCTCCTGCTTACGGCACAACAGACGGCGAACTCGGGACAGAAGCAACCCGTCAAGGATATGGGACCGATGTTACCCTCAGCAAAGTATTTAAATTCGATGAAAAAACCTGCCCTATGAGTCTCCATCACGGAGGTCGGGACCCGTATACCCCTATGACTTCAACGTTGATTTACAGGCAGTTGCGAAGGATGAAAATTCCCGCAGAACTGCATTTGTATGCGGATAAGGGACATGCTGCACTCGGTTTTGACAGGGCTGTGGAGTTTATGCGCCAGATGGGCTATCTCGGGGAAATAGAACCGGAAGTCCCGATAATGGAGGTATATCCAAGTGATGAGGACAGGGCGGAACTTATCCGCGAAGATGTCTGGCCGGAAGGAAAAATGCCTGACTATCAGCCGAACCAGTGCCATCCATATATCGAATGGCATATTCCTAAAAACTTGACAACCAAGGCAATACAGATAATATATTCGGGCGGGAGCTATACTGACAACAAGCCTGACGACTTTGAGGTCGCTCCTGCAAGACGTTATCTCAATTCGAAAGGAATGACTGTGGTTACTTTGAAATACCGCACCCCGCGTCCTCTTCCTGAAAGCGGACTTTCAAAGCACACAACTGCATGGGAAGACCTCCAGAGAGCTATCCGCCTTGTTCGCAGCGAAGCTGCAGAGCGTGGTCTGGACCCTGACAGAATCGGAATCATGGGAAGTTCCGCAGGTGGACACCTTACCTTGATGGGCGTGACCTCATCTCTTCATAGAGCATATTTGCCTGTTGATGATATTGATAGGAAGGTTCCTTGCAATGTCCAGTGGGGAATCGGAATCTACCCTGCATATGCTCTGACCGATGGAGAAGACCAGCACAATCTTCAGGGTGGAAATGAGGATTCAAACATTCTTGTACCGGAGTTCTCCTTCGACCTTGCAACCGCACCTATGATTTTCATTCACGGTGACGCAGATGGCTGGGCATCAATGAATTCCGTAAAATGTTGGGAGAAGATGCGTGCTATGGGCGTTCAGAGCGAACTGCATACCCTTGCCCTGCGCAAACATTGTTTCCAGCGCACTTGCAGTCCGGGTACTGGCTCATATACCCACTTTGACCGCATCTGGGATTTCCTCACGGCCAAAGGTTTCTGCAAATAGGCTTTTTTCAGATTTTAATATTCATATATGCTTTTCTCCCGCTGTTGTTCATCTGGTACACCGGCGGGATTACTTTGTTTCCTCATTATTCAGATGCTGTCCCAGTTCCAGACTTGCGGAGCCGGGGAGGGGATTCATCTTCCCGAGATCTTTCAACTTCTAATATCCGAATATCGCGGAATCAGGGATATATCCCTGTCAATCAATAATTTACATTGGAATTTTGGACTTCGTGGCCCTCCTCTGGCGTAGAATTGTCATCTTTACAGGGCAAAGCTAAGTCTATTGGATGTCGTTGAGGTTCAACAGTTTGTTGGAAATGGCGTAGATGGTGAGTCCGGCTGCCGTGTGGATCTGAAGTTTGTTGGAGATGTTGCGGCGATGTGTAGTTACGGTGTGCACGGAGAGGAAGAGAGCATCGGCTATTTCTTTGTTGCTCATGCCTTTGGCAACGCAGCGGACGATGTCCTTTTCCCTTTCGCTCAGGGCTTCCGTCTTGTCTTTCCTCTCCTGAACATTTCTTTGGGCAGTGTCGCTCGTGGCTCCGCTTTCTTTTAACTGTTGCTCTATTCTCCTCACTGAAGGCACGAAAAGGTTGTCCTCAATCATACAATGTGATGTCAAATCCTGCTCACACGCAATGATTTCCAGCAATGCGGCATTAAGAAGGTAGTTGTTCTTTTCAGGATAGCAGCGGATGATTACATCCTTCAACTCTTTCAGTTTGTCTGAGATAGGAGAATGTTTCTTTGCAAATTCGGATATGTTGTAGCCGGACTTCAACTGCCCGTTCAATAGTTGCTGGACATATGTGAAAACCTGTTCGTTAAGCAACTATACCGTTGTATAACTGCATAAGAGGGAAAATCATGTCCCAGTTCTTTCCCCAGACCACATTACCATTCTCAATGGTAAACTTCTTGAAGTTTTTCGGTTCTATGTACCTGTTGTACTGAGGATGTGGATTTGCGAGAATAAATGGTTCGAAATCCACCCGTCTGGACGTTCCGTCGCTAAAGAACAGGTGAAGGACTAGTCCTCCAACATATTCCGCACGTTCAATGCAAATTTTAGTGGTTCCCATTTTTCTGTTACTTTACTTTTTTGGTTATCTGTGTACAACGTACTTTCTTTTTAAGTACGAGGAAATTGGTATCTTTGCCGAGATATAGCAACGAAAATGCTCCCCAGATATCTGAGGAGCATTTTTGGCGGTGCGGACGGGACTCGAACCCGCGACCCCCGGCGTGACAGGCCGATGTTCTAACCAGCTGAACTACCGCACCATTTTGGGTTGTATGTGCGTTTTTGTCGAACGCGGATGCAAAGGTAAGCATTTTTTCTTACTCTCCAAATTTTTCTTCAATTTTTTCGTAATTTTTTGCTGGAATACTAATGTTCATTCCCCGATATTCCCAAAAATGGCTATATTTGCGTTCCAACATTGATAGTGAAGATGGCAGAAGAAGGAAATATCATAATCAGACATGCAAAGGTCAATAATCTAAAAGATATATCACTGACGATTCCTAGAGGCAGATTTATCGTGATTACCGGCATATCCGGGTCCGGCAAATCGTCATTGGCCTTTGATACTCTTTTTGCGGAAGGGCAGAGACGTTTTGCAGAAAGCCTTTCCTCATATGCCAGACAGTTCCTCGGAAGGATGTCGAAGCCCGATGTCGAGTCTATTGAAGGCATTCCTCCTGCCATTGCAATTCAGCAGAAGGTCAATACTAGGCATCCTCGTTCAACTGTAGCGACCTCTACGGAAATATATGATTACCTACGACTGGTCTTTGCCAAAATCGGCCGCACATATTCCCCGGTGTCAGGCCAGGAAGTAATATGCTCGACTGTCAATGATGTGGTGGAGTATATCTGTCAGAGCAAGGAACCATCATCTGCATACATTCTGGCAGACTTGGGCTGGGAAAAGAGGGAAGACAAGGTTGAACTTATGCTTTCTCTTAAGGAGCAGGGATATTCCCGTTTCTTTTCAGAAGGGACAGTGCTCCGCATAGAGGATGTTATGAAAGGTTCTCAGACGGGAGACTTTCCTGATACTCTGTATCTTCTTGTTGACCGCCTGAA
>CAMBRR010000105.1 GCA_945870315.1 uncultured Bacteroidales bacterium | reverse complement strand
ACTGCCCTGCAGTATGCCCCGAGGAGAAACGAAAGGAAATCCGCGAGGGCATGCAGCTCTTCATTGACAAGTACGACGCACTTTGGTATTGACGCTCCGCCAGTCACCGACAGGTATCTCAGGCCCTCTCGATTATCAACCGAACTACAAGAAACGATTGCCATATCAAAAGAGAACTGCGAGGCAGTCGAAAAGCACGGAAGAATAGAGATTGAGAAAAACTCCGTTAATAGCATACAATGAACAGAGACCTGGTTTACGCTGGTAAATGATGGAGAGTTAATACCGCTGAATAGCATTAAAATCAAATCAAAAAAGAACATGGCACAGGAAAAAAAACTAGATAACGGGATAGTCCTGAACCAATGGGAACTGCATTTGGAGCCCTGGTGCCCGGCACAGATATACTACTACTTCAAAGACAATGACGGCGGCAATTGGCTTATCTATCTCCGCTGGTCCGGCGAGCGGGGTGATGAGCCCTGGTCTGCCGAATTGGATCGCTGCGATGAGAATTGGGAACACATCCCCGATAGCCCGGACTACGTTAATCTCCTTGAAGAAAAGGATCATACTCCCGGTACCGTAAAAGGCTACTATTACGATGAAGAGTATCCGTTCCTGATGGAGAGAGTACTTGAGATCGTTCGAGAAATGAAACCAGAACTCAAAGATCTATTGATATGAGCAAGAAGAAATACAATGATTATCGTCCCGAGATTGTTGGCATGGAATGGACTCCTGGTAATTTGATACTGGTCGCATCGCGCTCCTGGGGCGGAAAGAGTCAGTATGTTCTGGGGAATTGCATAGTGGCAGGCACGAAAGATAAAATTCCAGTCGCCTATTTTCTGCCGGATGGCGACTCAATGCATATCCGCAAGGCTCTGCTGCGAATGCAGGTGGGGCCACAAGTATACGATAGCGGCCAGATTAAGACGGAAAACATCAAAGAATTACCGCTGTTCTTTGATGACACGCCCGATATGACGATTGCATACATTGTCGACTGACTCTTCCATTTGGTCGAAACGAAAGAGATTGGGATGGCTGTCATAGATGGACTGCAGAGCCTCAATACATCTCAGCTTGATGGTGGCACCAAGGAGCGTGAGCTTAACTCTGTCCTTCGTATCCTTAAAGCCATGGCAGAGGCTCTTGGCATTGTGATTATTGTCAAGTCATCACTATCTGACTATTACTTCCCTCAGAACGAACTGCCCACAATCAGGGATATTCTTGACGTTACTGAGGCGAAATCCTTTTGCGACCAGATTATTCTATTTCACCCGGTAGAGATCTTAGAGGATTTCTACAAGATGATTCTTCCGTTTGGGCATCCTTTCTTCAAAGATGACGGACGAGAAATGGTCATAAATCTTGTCCTTGATAAAGAACTGGGATACTTCAAAAAGGCCGAATCGTTATACAGAGAAGTTGACCCTCAGGCAGCTGAAACGCCGATGTATGAATGGTACAGGGATGCAAAATACGATGATTGGTACTTCGAGTTCCTTGATTCTGAAGGGATGGGATGGAAAATCACCATTTCTCCCAGTGCTGAATCGGAAAAGAATGAATACGATATAGATGCTGATAACTGGGCCGGAGATCACATTAATATAGCTATGGAAGAGCCAGGATATGACATGGAAAAGCTGAAGGCATTCGCCATTCGTGAAGCCCGGCGTCGTTTCCCTGCAGTCGAAATCCCCGAAAAGGGCTAACCCCGCATCTTCTTTCTGCCACGTTTTAGCAGTACTCTTGTTTTCCTTTGCAAACAAGAAACAATAGTATCGATAATGAAAAAAGAGTTTTGGCGAAAAGCACCCCAGTGTGCGAAATGTGTTTATCACTGCCCGGAAGGCGCCAGACCAGATTCTATTGACCCGACAACGGTATGGAAGGAAGCTTGTCATTGTTGTGGTTACTCTTTCTGGCCGGAATTGGGAGAAGCCGAGATGTGCTTCGATTTTAAAACTGAAGGACAGAACTCCGCCGCAAAAGACAAAGCCGAGAAAGAGCAGTAGGCAAGACAGCATCTGTGCATACACTGCGCATTTTATGAGACAAATGGGCTTTCTGCATACGTGCCTCTTCTTGACGTCAAACAAGAAGACGACCAGGTGATGAGCGAGAGTACAAAAGCAAAAATATTAGCCGAATGGAACCAAGAGCGAAGATGCCGTGGTTATGTCAGCGTAAAAGAGAAAGACCTTAACTGTTTCTGCTCATCTTTCTTGAGTCTGAACCAGTGGGCGGAAGTACAGGCGTGCCCTCCCTGCAGTGAAGAAAAAGGCCGCAAATGGAGAGAGTTCACCGCTTTGAACACCCCCGAAGCAGACATAAAATAAAGCAGTTATTGTGGTTATCGACTATAAAGGTCATAGAATCTTTGCCTTCTCCGACACACACGGGATGTATCGGCGGATCTCAATCCTTGCCGATGCCGACATCCTCATCTGTGCCGGAGATGCTTGTGAAGGTTTCAATCCTGACGATCTGCAGGACTTCTTCGCCTGGTACACGTCTATTCCCGCTAAGCTCCGGATCTTCGTTCCCGGCAACCACGACCGCATCTTCAATCAGGAGCCGGCACGAGCGCGGAATCTGATTCCCGGCGGAGTTGTCTATTTGGAGAATGAAGGGATAGAGTTCGACGGCATCAAATTCTACAGCGTCCCTGCAAGGCCTTATCTGAAGACTCCAGTCATTATTCCTGCCGATGTCGATTTCCTCATCACCCACGGTCCGGCTTATTCCTACCTGGACCGGGACCTGGGCTGCAAGAATCTCTTCCTATCCGTTGCCAGCGCACGCCCGAAGTACCACATCTTCGGCCACGTCCATGAGGAAGGCCTACAAAGAAAGGCGATGCTTGGAGGCACCACCTTTCTCAATGTGTCTTATTTTGAGGAACTCAGAAGGAATCTGGGACGATAGTTCCGTTCAAAGATATGGACAACCCTTTGTTTTGATGAGCAATACTATGAAGAATCTCTTTAACAATCCCTTCCCTGAAAGCATAATCAGCAAACACCTCCGGATCTGGCACGAACTTGATGTATGTGCCGTTGTCCTCTGCCGTTTTCTCTATACCTTTCTCGAGAAGATTTCCCTTGGAATACTTCGCCCAGGAACATTCCCCGTCACGATAAGATGCTACATAGAAGTCGATGGAGAGAGCGTTCGTCACTTTTACGGGGTGGACAGTAACTTCCTTCGGATTGATTCCAATCCCAAAGGATATGCCGCTTGTGGCAGATACAACGGACTCCAACGGAATTCCTCTGCCATAATCCCTGACAACGGCATAGTCATTCTTTACCTCTACAGAAAAACCTTTGCCGAATCCCATTTGGAACTCATCCATCGCCATGACCAGAACTCCCTTCAACAGGGTGTAGATTCCGTCCTTAGGGTCGGAGCCATCGCCCAACTGGCCGATATACATCTCGGACCTCCTTTGGATATGCTCGTTCCATTCAAGGACCTTGATGCTATTGTCATCAATTTGTCCTTTTGCGGGATTATGATTCTGTTCCAT
>CAMBRR010000104.1 GCA_945870315.1 uncultured Bacteroidales bacterium | reverse complement strand
TTCCTTGACCTTCGGAGACATCTTTGCAGAAAGTTCCTGAATCGCCTTCTCAAGAGCGCACTCCTTCTCTGCAATAATGTGGCGGATGTCCACGACGGCATTGGCATACATCTCCCTCTCCTGACGAAGCTGGGCAGGGGTACGCACCGTGATATCCAATTCGCTCAAATCAAGTTCAACTCCATAGAAATCGCTGCCGCCACCCTTACGAGGTTTAAGTCCCTTTCTATAAAGTACTTGCCCTTGGTCAATCACCTTGCCCACAGTCTTTTCCCAACCAGGGACATTGCCGTCAAGCCACTCATAAAGGGAACCAGAAGTCGAGGCAAGCAGCCTGTCGATATCACTGATTTGGGTCTCCTGGGCCTCAATCTGCCTTTCCAATTCACTGGTTTCTTTTTCGTAAGCAGACTTCAGGAGGGAACACTCATACTCATATTCGGTCTGCAGACGCTCAATCTGACTGTCGTATGAATTCACCTGCGCCCTGAGCCGGGATTCCGAAGCGGACAATTCCCTCAAACTCTCCTTGCAGGCATCTATTTCCTCTCCCATAGGGCGGAAATACTGCAATTTAACAGCTTCAGCACTGAGTTCCTTCTCCTTTGCTACCAGTGCATCCGACTTTTCCTGTATCAGCACAACTGAATCATCCCACTCTGCACTCACAGCCTCAAGCTTTACCTGCCTCGTGGCCATCAACTCTTCCTTTACCTTCAGGAACTGCTCTTTGACAGTGGACATCTTTTTATTGCAATTCCCCTCGAAATCCTTGAATTCATCCTCCAACTGCTTCTGGAGACTCTCGTATTTGGCACTCAGGCTCTGGAACTCACGGGTAAGCATATCCTTTTGCCTGCGTAAGGAGTCCAAGCGGGCAATTACGTTGTGTTCATCCTCAACTCTGGAAAGGATGTCACCGATTTTCTTCTGCTCATAGAAACGGCGCTTGTCCTTGATTTCCCGTATCTTGCTCTCCAACTTGCCAAGTTCCTTGTTTAGTTCCTCCTTCTCCTTGTCGAACTTCTGCGACTGCTCTTCCATCAGACGTTCAACACGCTTAATTTCAGCAAGATGCTTACCTTCATCCTGTTCAAGTTCAGGCAATTTTTCGTGGGCCGTCCTATCGGCATAAAGAAGTTCTGCATAGACATCCTCGATACTTCTGCGAAGGTAGATGAGATTGCGGTAATGTTCTATCACCTTGTCGGCCTGCTGACGCAAAGGTATCACACCTTTGGAGTCGGTGCGGAACCATTCGGAAATATTGTTGTATTCCGTCTCGAAATCTGCTACCTGACGCCTGTAATATGCCAGGTCCACGGACGGAATCTCATCACTCATTGAACGAAGGATTATTTCCTTGATGAAATCTGCATCCACGCGCGAATTGAGAAACACATTCTGAAGGGAACGCGGAATATTCTCATATGCAGGACTTTCCATCAGGGCATAATTATAAAATTCCTTGTCGGTGGAACGATGGTTGCCATAGATAATATTACGATATTCCTCATATTTATCTACGATTCGGGACATACCTCTGTCACCAAGACGCTTCCGGATAACCGTGTATTCGCTGGTTACCTCCCCAGCTTCATCCACCAGCAGGCGCTTGTCCCAAACCCCATCAATAAATCGGAAACAGGCCCTTCCCTGACTGCGGAACACAAGGACGCAAAATGCACCCCTTTCGTGGGAAACCTCATATACAATGTATGAATTCGCATACGGAAGATAGAACTCATCAAAGCCCTTCTTCTCCTTGGGTATGCCCAATTTCAATTTGTCCCCGTTGTAGAAAAACAAAATCGCACGAAGAAGAGTACTCTTACCAACGCCCTGAGTACCAATAAAATGTACATTGCCATCCAAATGGATTTCTGCATATGGAACATTTGCACTGTTGATAAAGACGACTTTACTCAAACACCTCATCATTCACCTCCTCTGAAACTATCAGGCTATCAATCAATTCCTCTATATAATGGAAGGCGCTGGTCACTTTCCAGGTGCCATCCATCTCATTTTCCAACTCTATGAATCCAATTTTCTCCAGATCATCAATCAGTTTGTCAACAATTTCTTCCAGCTTGAGTTTTTCAGTGTAGAGATGCTGGGCCTTATCCTTGAGTTCGATGTCAGCTGCAATCTGTTCGATGATATTGGATGCCCTAAAGGTAAAACCGGGTCCGAAGACAGGATTGAAAGCCTTGAGGAAATCCAGACGGTCAATCCACCGTACGAACCTGTCAAGCTTCATATCAATGTCCACCTTGCTCTCCTGCCTGGTGAAATAATAATAGTCATTGCCACATTCCAGATTGAACCCTATACCATTATAATAGTCCTTATAAAGCCCATAGTCCTCCTCAATGGCATCATACATCAGTTTATTCTGCTTTTTAACGCTGTTTGCACATATGAAGCCTCCACGGCTCAAAATGTCGAAAATTTCCTTAGTATATTTCATAATCACCTCATTCTAAACAGGATACACAAGAGGATATTCAATGTCGGCGTCTAGTCTATACTCATTGCTGATTGAGAGTTCATCCAGATATTGTGACGCAATCTGGCAAAATAGCACTAGCCTCTGCTCAAGGTCGGGAACTATGTCCGTCCCTGTATTCTTGTAATTATAGTCTCTGATGAAACTATATAGGTCCACTCCGGAGGCAAGAAAGGCGTTCTTCAACTCAAGGATATTGATTCCGTCTGCGATTTTGGACTTTTGCTTGAGGTAGTCCTCAGAAATGGCTTCAGCATTGCGCTTTCTCAAAGATACGCTTTTTTTCATCCTAAGTGCCAGACTCTGAAGGGCTTGCAAACCCTCATCGCAATTGCGAAGCATCTCAAGCGACAGCTTGAGCGTGTATTTGGGGCGGTTTTCCATCCAGAGAGGATTGGTATCGGAAAGAAGTTGCCTTATGTCAGTGACAGACTCCAACACCAGCTGATCCCGAAGGTATTTTACCCTGCGGAGCTTCTCGAGAAGACGGTTGTGATAGTCAATCAGGTTCAGATACTCGATAATCTGACGATCCAACTCCATAAGATTGTGGTATGCCTCAACCAGTTGCAGCCTGACATCCGCAACCACCTTCCTTAAGCCGACATCCATTGCAAGGCTGAAGAATCCCTGCCTATTGTTGTCCAGATAATTCTCCGTCTGACGAATCAGTTCGCTTACCGCCAGACGTTTTTCGTCCAGTTTCTGGAGCTTGAGTTTTTTGATTTTATAATTGGGCTCGTTCTTGTAGGTGGAGTCAATGTTGCGTTTGAGGTCTATGACACTGCGGAAAGTATTGAGGGCAATGTTTCGAAGAATACGCTTGACATCCTTCAGATATACGGACTTCCTTTGAAGGGAATTTTCAGCAAGATAATATTCTATTGCAGCATCAAGAGCATCAATGCTTTCCTTCACCCCCGCCACGCTTATATCCTCATTCACATCCAAGACCTCCTCGAAGAAACGGAGATAGACATCTTCCATCTCCAGAAACTCTCCACTATCGTGAAGCACCCTGTGCTCAATCAGGAAGCCTATCCGCTCCAACTTGTAATCCACCAACTCCTTAGCTGCATCGTAACTGTATGAGAGACTCTTCCTGTTCTGAAACATATCCTTCAGCAGGACCTTCTCGCGTGACAGCATACGAATCAGCTCATCTATCGACCTGAACG
>CAMBRR010000103.1 GCA_945870315.1 uncultured Bacteroidales bacterium | reverse complement strand
ATTACTCTAGTCAGTCGCTCAAGCGGGTGTAGAGGTAGGTTTCGGGGGCGGGGACATTGAGGGGAACAAGCGTAAGGATATCGCCTTCGACAGAATAGGAATAGGATGCACCCCAGGCGGAGCCATCGTCATATGTGCCGGAAAGGATATCTCCTGCTATGGCCCAGGTGCCGGCATAGGTCTTTGGCAGACCTTCTCCGACAATCTGTTTCATCTCGAAACTGCCGTCTTTCCGGAAAGTCAGGCTGACATCCACAGGACAGGTGCCAATCTGGGCAGCCTTTGTATATATAATGTCCGAAAGTTCCCAGTTTCCCACCACAGCAGGAACTTTCTCTTTGGAACAGCCACAGGCAACCAGAAATGAAAGCAAAAGAAAGAATATAGATATATTTCTCATAATCAATAATTTACAACCATCCACCATTCCCAGACGAAAACGATCTTGCGACCACTCCCACTTCCTGGGAAATCTCAATTCCATTAATGGTATCCTCACTAGTGGAGGAACCACCGGCATAGGTCTTTACAACAATTTTTCCGGAGCCGACCTTCGTAGGATGAACATATAGAAAACCATTCTCCACATATGGCTCAGACTCAAGGCCAAGCGACAAGCGGGAAGCTTCATCCACGGTGACCTGGGTAAAGACAAGGCTGGCGGAAGACGAGCCGAAATACGGCGAAAGGTCCAAAGCCCGCTCCTCCCCCACCGGCGCGACGACGCACGGAATTCCCTCAACCTGCATCATCAGACGCCAGGTATCGAGAGAACCTGAGCCCATATTGCCAAGGAACTTTGAAAGAGACAGAGGGTACATATAGTTTCTGTAATAGGTCTTGGTCTGAAATGAAGCTATCCGTGCATCCATATCATTAACTGAACTGAGTATCATCTGCTTGAAGCGGTCCACAGAGAATTTCCGCCCTAAGCTCCCCGCATAGGAAAGAGCCAGGGCGACTACACCAGCCACATGAGGGCAAGCCATTGAAGTGCCTTGCATATAGCCATAGTCGGAACCGTTGACCTCAGATACCAGGGTGGAAAGGACTTCGGAGTTCGTCCTTGGAGAAGTCAGCGCATATTCGCCACCCGGAGCCGAAATATTACACCCGGGGCCATAGTTCGTATAAAAAGTTGGCAGAAAATCCGGAGCATAGGCGCTCACGCTGATGATATCGCGGTATGCGCCAGGGTAATGAGAGCAGGGATCGCCGTTGTTTCCAGATGCAAATATTGCGATATTGCCATCAAGGACATTGTTGTTTCCAGCTGAAGCCTCAAAATATTTGATTGCATCCATCTCCGCTGAGCCCACCTTGTTAAGATAATCCTTGTCAGAACTATATACATGTGCATATCCGAACGAGCATGAAATCACAGATGCTCCCATATCTGCAGCATATTTAATCGCCTTTACAACAATATCCGTAGTGCCCCCTGAAGTACCTGAAAATATCTGACAGGACATAATCCGACATCCGTCACCTATACCGCTTCCTCCTGCTACACCACAGACTCCTATACCATTGTTGTTGACAGCAGCGATCACTCCGGCACAATGGGTTCCGTGACCAGTATCCTTGGATGCATCCCAGCTGATATTACCGTTGTCGGTGCAGAAATTATAGCCATAGATATCATCCACGAAGCCGTTTCCATCATCATCGACGCCAGGAAGACCGCCGAGTTCAGCCGCATTGGTCCACATATTGGCCTGAAGATCAGGATGAGTATGCTTTACACCGTCATCCACCACTGCAACAATGATGGAAGGGTCACCGCATATACCCCTTGTCCAGACATCCCGCACATTGATGTCCCCTCCTTCGAAAGCATTGGTTGCAAAGGCCGTATCTCCATTATTGATATAATGCCACTGGGAGGAGAGGGAGGGATCGTTGAAAGGCAGAATATCATCCTGGGAATCCGCTTTGGTCGAAGGAATGGCCTCAAAAGGATGGGCCACACAGTCGGAGGCACGGGAAGCCCTGCTGCAAAGTTCAACAACACTCACCTGTGAAAGAGCCGAGAGGTATGAAACAGTGGCATCAAAATCCGCATTCTCATCAAGGACAGCCTCGTACCATCTGTCAAGGCCGAACCTTTCTTCCAATGCCTCCTTTCCCTTTGCTCCGGTAAAAAGCGGAGAAATGGAAACAATATGCCCGGAAAGCAGATTTTCCAGCTGTAGGTCAGATGGTACAGAATTGAATTTCAGCAAAATCTTCTCCCGAATCGTTTCCTCGGAAAAAGATATGACCTTTGAAGAGGGCAAGGATGTGTCCTCCATTTCAAAAGCATCCCGCTGGCAGGATGCAAGAAGCACCAGACCAGCGGGAAGCAATACTAATATTCTTTTCAGAATCATAATATTTTAGTAATATTTTTCACACATTACTTAATAAGCGAATGTATGGCTTTGGCCCATCGGGAAGTCAATCACATTGGCAACAACATAATTGCCATTTTCTTTTTGAGCGCAAGCAAAAACCACAATGTGACAGTTTTCCTTCACCCATTTTGAATCCAGAGTTCCCATAAAGAACTCAACGGCAGTCTCTCCGGCCTCAACAATGTGGAGCGGTCCGGTGTAGTCTTTTGGAGAATTCTTGCTGTAGATATCACGCACACAGTTGTTGTGAATGGTATTGCCCAAGCCTTCTTGTCTGGCGGCAATTCCGTCCTCCAGCAACCACGCCCCGATACGGTATTTTCCTGAAGTCGCGACCTTGACCTGAGCCTTAACAACCAGGTTCTGTCCGTCCACAACAGATGATGCTGAGATTCCGACGCCACACTTTCCATCGCCATAATCCGATGCGACCATACTCTTGAGCTGGGAAGGTTTAGTATAATCATTGAATGTCTGAGTCTTGTCCAGGTTCAGGACAACGGTTGGATATCCTAAATCCGAAAGGGAAAAGGCATTATCAATGCTGTAATTCAAGAAAGCAGGATCAGAGTCATTAAAAGTATGGCAGGCAGCAAGGATGAACTGTTCCGGGGTCTCATTGGACATATCCTCAAGAATACTGATCATCTTCGGACAATACCCACAGGCAGTACCTGTAAACTGGGTGATAAATACTTTCTTAACAAAAGAAGTTTTACCCGGCTGAGGGTCAGCCGGAAGTTCAGGAAGAGGAGATTCTATGGCAGTAATCTTAATCTTATCCGTATGGAATGTCTTGTAGGTAGCCCAGAAGGAATATAATCCTGCTGTAGTGGTAGTAAAGGTCATATTCGGAATTTCAACCGGTTTGTTGGTCGTTCCGTCATAGAAAGAGACACCCTCGGTTACCGGTGTTCCGCCAAGTTTTACTACAATCTTGGCTGAGGACTGGCCATCGCACCTGATGACCGGGGAATCTACGCTTATGGTAAGATCAGTGGAAGTGTTTTCACCACCTTCAATACCACAAGAGGCCGCTGCAAATGCTGCAGCGACCACTGTGAGGAAATGAATAAAATGTCTTCTCATTATCTTTTGTTTCCAGCATTCTTACGGTTGCTGAGGTATTGTTCTTTATCAACAATCGTGTATGATACTTTCTTATACTGCGGATATCCCTTGAAAGATGTTCTGCGGAGCATAGGAACTGCATTTTCTGATGCTGAAATAACCTTAGCCTTGGAAACTTCGCCTGCCTTCGAAGCACTTGATTTCTTGACAGAAGATGCCGGTTCTATCCAGCCTTTAGTAAGAGACAGAGGGCTGTCTACATACAGGCCATCACAATAGAAGCCACCATAATAGTTCACACCTGCAGCCGGATAATACTGATTATTTTTACTATCAACTATAGGATTTATAGTTACTGTGCTGCTGCCTGTAGCTGCAGAAACAGGGAATGCCAAGGTTTCACCTCCATTGCTGAATAACGCTCCATCATCTCCGTTTGCAGCCATATAGACAGCACCCGGCTTGGTCCATCCGCACATAGGATACATTATA
>CAMBRR010000102.1 GCA_945870315.1 uncultured Bacteroidales bacterium | reverse complement strand
CTGTGGTCCCGGTGATATATTTGAGAAAAGTAGTCTTGCCCGTTCCCGCCTTCCCCGTCAGAAAAATAGACCGTCCGGTTTCATTAACATACCTTTCAGCCGTTTCGAATACAATGTCCTTTTCAACCATATCATCCTGTCTTCAGTTCGGCGCGCAAGGTACGGATTTTTTTGCGACTTAACGGCTTGTCAACCGCTAATTCACATTTATTATTGTATAAGATGCGCAGCCAAGTCTTCGAAAATGCCCGTTTCCTCTACTATATCAACGAAAGGCGTTCAGCTGTGCTCGTGGTCCATGGCAAGAAGGCCCACTCACGCTATTATCCACCCGTCAAGCCTGCGGAGGGAGGAACTGAAGTTTGCACCCACTTTGATTACCGACCGGCCATCCTGCTGCCACGGCAGGGCGTAGGACTTGTCGTCAATTTGCCTGAGAGCGTCTTCAGCGGAACCGTCATATTTCAACTCCATCACATAGATGTACTTGTCGGTCTTCAGAAGCAGGTCTATGCGGCCGTTGCTGGTCTGGTGCTCGGCTTCAATGTATAGGCCGCAAAGGCTTGTGACTATGAACACCACGTTCTGGAACCAGTTCTCTGTGTCTTTTGCAATCTGGTCGAATTTCGTTCCGGCAAAGAAGGACTGGAGACGCTGCATAAAACCTTCGGCATTGCCAGCCTCGATGTCTGTCACGAACTGGCCGACTTCAAAGGCGGATTTCGTTATCTTCTTTGTTGAATAGAACGGGAGCAGGAACTTCATAAACCCGTCCTCGACTTCCCTGTTCGGAAATCCCAGTTTATATAGGCCGAAACGTTTGTCGTAGTCCTTGATTGTGAGATAACCGCTTTGATAAATCATCGGAATCGGATTGTCATCGTTGAAGATGCTGCCGAGTTCATCGGCATCAGCCTGGACGCTTGCCATTTCCTCAAGGTTGTAGTCGTATTTTTGGAGCAGCTCCACAAGGAAGGTAGGGGTGCCGGTCTCGAACCAGTAGCTGCCGTAACGCTGCTTGTCGAAGGTGTTCAGAAGGCTGAAAGGATTGTACATCCCCGGGGTGTCATAAGTGAAATGATAGCCGTCATAATCCTGTTTCAATTGCGCACAGGCCTGCTCGTACGTCTGACCGTTGGCCTGGGCTAGACCCCTGATGGACTCTTCGAAATACTGGTACAGTTCCGCCTCGGAAATGCCGCACAGGTCGTAATAGCGATGGTCCATCGAAATGTCGTTCAGGTTGTTGAGGTCGCTGAATACGCTCACCTTCCCGAACTTCGTAACCCCTGTCAGAAGAGCGAACTTGATGTAGCCGTCACAACTTTTCAATGCTCCGTAGAAACTCTTGAGAGTGTTGCGGTACTCTTTCTGAAGCTCTTCGTTGCCTATTGCCTGCAGCATCGGCTTGTCGTATTCATCTACGAGAATCACCACAT
This sequence comes from uncultured Bacteroidales bacterium, assembly GCA_945870315.1. Lineage (GTDB taxonomy): Bacteria > Bacteroidota > Bacteroidia > Bacteroidales > UBA932 > Cryptobacteroides. Next base: position 2,523 of record CAMBRR010000102.1, on the reverse strand, counting down.
TCCGACCCGTCTTTTCCTTCGCACGGCGGATGATGCCTTGAAACCTGAGTGGATAATCAACTTCTTTCTCTTCACGTCCATATATTACTTCCCAAGAACTGAGTGCAACATCAAGAACATTGTTCAAAGCCTGGGGGGAAACATATTTTTGAGTATTCAAATCCAGATGCAGCACCGGATATTCCTGCCAGTCCTTCTCCAGATTCTCGATTGCCAATCCGTTGAACAGGTCCTTCCTGCCCTGGAAATACGCCTCCAAGGTACTCACCAGCAGGCTCTTGCCGAATCTGCGGGGACGGGACAGGAAATAATAGGTTCCTGTGGTAACCAATTGGTATAACGTAGCAGTTTTGTCCACATAGACATATTCACCTTCGCGTATCTTTTCGAAGTTCTGTATTCCTATAGGATATAACATAATCAAGCCGTTTTGACAATCATTCTGCAAACTTACACAAAAGTTTTGAATTGATCATCTGCCACTCTGGATGTACACAGCAAAACCCAGATAGCCCTATCTTCCCCTCTGCCGGTTCATCGCCTTGCGGGCCTCCTGACGCTGCTGATATGTGGAACCAGCCGGGTTGTATATGGCATCGGATGACTCGCTGAACCAAGTGTTGCCTATTTCCGGTGAGTCATTCCGTTTCTTTTCCATAACAGGGCCTGATGGTGAGTATATGTCTGATTCGCTGTAATTTATGTAATACTTATTGACACCGTGGAGTTTATGGATGCACACATACTCAGTGGAGCCGTTGCAATGCTTGATCGTCTCATTCTGTTCCTCATCGTCCACCGCAATATTCTGGAACCTGCTGGCGTAAAACATATTTATGACAGGAATATGCACATCCCCAAAAATGAACATAAGCCTGTTTTCAATCACCAGCGGCGATGTCTCCTTCGAGAATTCCCTGACTGACTCCTCCCTGGATTTCGGCTTCCTATTGAACTCACACTCGCGATATGCCGATGCCGAAACGATGTACTCCCCAAACCTCTTGCTGGAATGTGCCGGGATACAAACCACCGGAATTTCCTGATATTCCACAGAATACCCATTCTGGCTTGTCACTTGAAATGCGGAGTTTCTTGAAGAAACGACTGTCCGGGAATCATATAGCGCCATTGCATTGGTACTTGAGGTAAAATAATCACCATAGATATAACCACGAGTGTCCCCATAACCGGAAGCCACAGCGTGTGTCGTCACTCCGGAAGAAGCCGATCCTTGAGATGAGGACAAGACCAGACCGTTGGATGCCTGCCAGCTTCTGTTCTTGAAGTAATCATAAGCATAGCCATTCCTGATGAAGAACGACTGCGACAAATCCAGATAGATATCATCATCAGTATTGTTAGTCACCAGAAAATCCACCCCTCCGTTTTCCCTCCAGAAATTGTACTCGATACACACCATATCGTTCTCATACACAAACTCCCCTCTTTCATTGAACTTGACATCGTCAGAAGAAAGGGTTGCAACCTGCCGATAATACACCGGCGAACAAGCTGTTGCCATCATCAGGGCAGCCACTGAAGTATGGATAAAATGCTTCATAATGATTTGGTTATTGAAATTGAATACTTCTGTTCGCTGTGCGAATTTCGGCACAAAACGGGGAATAAACAATACTTTCCTAGGCATATTGTATGAAGCCGGGCCATTTCATGTATGAGTCTGTCAGCACCGGCCTAATCTCCAATACCTATAATATCATAATCAACATTTAACAAAAGCATACTCATACAAAACCAGGATTATGCTATATCTATTTTTCGCATTGACCTTCCATCTAATCATCCGAGTGTTCCCGTGAAAGCCACTCCACAGCATAGCGCCTCATCGTGCAAGGCTGAAATACGAAGCGGCTTTTCTAGCGAAATGCTGGGTGCCTATGCTCCGATGTGAACTTCCCCTTTTTGTTGATGGAGAAGTATTAGTTGCAAGAGGTGATGAAAACGGCAAAGTAATTCTTAACGACAGTTCTTACGTTACTAATTACACACTCGCTAAAACAAAGTAATACGGATATTCTATAAAACTGTGCGTATAAAACTACTAAAACTATACTCTAAGATTAGAATATAAGTTATATTTGTGGAGAATAACTTAATGTAGATTCTCTATGAAACGCATCGGATTTTATATTGCAGTATTTTGTAGTTGCCTATTCATAAATTCATGCTCTTTTAAAATGGAAGTTAGCCCTGACGATGCTGATGCATTTGTAGGCACATATTCAATATCTCTTGTTGAGCATGTTGTATGGGGTAATGACTCTGGCACACTGAACGATAATGACATTTTAAGAATAGAGAAAGTATCTGCAAATAAAGTGAAACTTATGTGTAAGTTCATTTATGAAACGGCTGATGTTGTAGGTAATATGATCTATATTCCTGGTGATACCTTCTCTGATAATTCTGGATACTATACTAGGAGTTATTCAAACGGTATGCTTAATGGAAATGTTATAACTGTAACTCGATATCACACAGGACAACTTGCATCGTATG
>CAMBRR010000101.1 GCA_945870315.1 uncultured Bacteroidales bacterium | reverse complement strand
CATCGCACAGGAACTGCTATTGAGATATGCCCAGGCAAACAGATAGCCTCTACTTGCCGATGCGTCAACCTATAACAGATTTGATTGCGAGTAACTTACGCAAAAATGGCGAGACCCGTCGGTGATGACCATAGATACCGGAGGGCCACTATTCCGCGCCGGAATACAGTCAGCGGCAAGCTTGGACAAAGATAGGCAAAAGTGCCGAGCAAGCACATCGTCAAGGCCGGCAATCACATGCCCTTTTGAGTTGTATCTTTTGGGACGGAATTGGCCCAGCGGCGGAATTGAACACCCCGTTTACTATGAACTCTATATCCAACGCTTATGATAACATCGAGATTGTACACGGTTGTCGGTTTGTACCTTGATAGAGTATTATGCAAAATTTACATATTACTTTCATCGATTTCGCCTTCGAAAAGGGCATTCTTAATATGTCTGGCAATTACTGATTGATCTTTTTCGAATAAATGGCAATCTGCGCCTGTGTGAGCCACACACTCTCATTTTCGAGTTTGACATCTATCGCCTGTTTCCGTAAACAGGGGAGTGGGAATGGTTGATTTGTGGTTTCGCGAGGGGAATGTAACGGATATGGTTTCGTGGAAGCGAACGCATTCATGAATCGCATTATTTCCTGTTTGCTGGAGATTCCCACTGATGGATTGGGAAATAGTCAAATAGGAAGAGCGGGAATGCGCTTAATATGCTCACAGAGTCAGCTTCACAGATAATTCCCTTCTGCGCATTGAATACTGCTTGCTGATTGATGGCATCTTTATCCTCCGGAATCATATTCTTTCCGCTGCAGATATAGTTTGCCTTTGCAACATTCTGCGATATGACAAGCAACCAGTTCTCTTTGCGGGATATGAGTTCCTTTTCCGTTGGAGTACGCCTGGTATTGAGGATCAGAAAATCCAGGCTTTTGTAATCAGAAAAGTCTTCTGCCATATTCTTGAATGAAGATTCTACGCAATCGGCCCTGGAAACCACGTATTTCCAATAACTAGCATCAGGGAGGGACTTGGTGTACCTGATTGCTTCGACCATTGGGTAGTTGATGTATAGACGACCGTTGTCAGTCTCGTTATCAAACAAGTCAAGCATCTCCTCTATCTGGTTGTTCATCACTTCCAACGGGAGGTTCTTGTTCTGGAAGTCATAGTCGAAGATTAGATAAATCTCAGAGAAATCCGAGCTCTTTGCTTTTTCAGTGAAAGGGGAGTCAGCCCTGCCAATATATCGCTCCCTGAGGATTGATACAATATCGCCCTCCCCTTCGAATGACTTCAACTCGTTGTAAAGCTCATAAATGTTGTTCCCGAAAGAGCACACGATATTCTGCTCGTCCTTGAAGAACAAGGTTGCAATCGTCCTGAAAAGTTCAGGCTCGCGCTTCGCTCCTTCGAAAACAAACAAGATCATACAGAAAAGGTATTGCCTCTGAAAAGTTTTTCAATATTATGTCCGAATCTCAGTTCCTTGTCGGTACAGTCGCAGAGAGCCTTGATTTTGTTTTCATTGACAATGAAGTTGCAGTCCGGTCGAAGCAGGTCATTGGTCATCAGATATGTGTTGTGGGATGACGTGAATACCTGGCAGTCAAGTCCGAAGAGCAGTTTGCAAACCTCAAAGGAGAGCTTGAAGTGGTAGAATGCATCGAACTCATCAATGAATACGAAGGTCGCGTCGTTCATCCTCTTAACCCAGAAGTAAAGGAGTTCAAGGGCATGTGTACCAGTAGAAGATATCAGGTTGAAAGGTATCTTTTTCCTGTCAACTATGCAAAATAGGCTCTTGTCACCCTTGGCTGGATCTGCAAACTCGAACTTCTGTCCGCTTATCTTTTCGAGGAACTTCTTGAAGTCCTGTACAAGGCCGTTGTTGATGATGAATTCATCAAGCAGGGTGATTGTGTTCTCAAGTCCGATGAACTCACGTGTTTCCAGGCAGCGGAACCAAAGCATTCCATTGACAAACTTGTTCAGTTGAATCAGGTAGTTGTCCTCGGAAAGGGGATAAGATGTGAGAAGGAAGTTGATAATAGATACATTGTTTGCATTGTCCGCAAGGTTGCGCTTGATGGCGTCTCCCATCGGGAATATCGTTGCGTCAATGTCAAGCTTTCCCTTGGCTCTTCTGAACACCTGCTTGCCATCAACGCTCATCTGCTCATGACGAAGGATGCCCATATAGTCCTTGCCGTAGGCATACTCAACAGTCTGTCCGCTGAAGATGAACGTGTATTCAAATTCAACGATGAGGTCCTGGTTTCCGGCAAATGTGAAGTTGACATAGTAGTCCTGTTTCTTCCATTTCTGGGAGAGGTGGTTCACGATGTCGAAGATGGCAAGTCCGAAATTGGTCTTGCCGGATCCGTTAGGACCATAGATGATTCCGTTTTTGATTATTCCGTCCTTTATGGCAAATGCATTGAAAGAATAGTTGCTGTGTCTGGTCAGGTCCAGCTCAATCCTGTCAGTGAATCCGCGGAAGTTTTTTACGGCGAACTTAGCAAGCATATACGTCAATGTTGTTATCCGGGGCAAATATAGGCAATTAATTCAAATTATCCGTAATTTCTTTACGGAATATTATTCGGGTTAAACATATAGCAGAGTTCTTTCTACTCGGTTTTTTTTGCAAAAATGCCGAGTGATCACATCTTGCCTGCTTCGTAAACAGGGGAGTGGGAATGGTCAATTTGAAAATTATTTGGAGATTTGCTTGAAATTGCATTATCTTTGCGGCCCGGGAAAGAAATCCGTCAAGCAAACGATATGCAGAACATAGGAATGAACAAACTTACAACATCATGGATTCAGAGCGCTATGCACTTTGAATTGCCTTTTGATGTGCTGGCGCTTGTCATCCCTGCATATTCCGGTATCACTTTCCAACGGGTTCATAATCAAATTGTCACGCCTTAATTGCGTGGACAAACGAATATTGGGAACTACAGAGAGTTGGAAAGTCAGACACTTTTCAACTCTTTTTTATTTACAACGCGCAGTGATGCGCATAAACAACCAAACTTATGAGAATAATACAACCGATAATGCATTCAGTGCTCCACAGTGGGCATTGCAATGAGACACAACTTGATGCAAAGTCATTTGAGTTGCTGAAGGAGATCCAGCGGGAACTTTCCGTGTTTGAACCGATAGATGACGATGAGGCACGCCTCATCTGGCTGGAAATACCCCGTGGTACCGCGGTGAAAATGAAGGCCTGGGACAATTGCCGCTTTGAGAGTGAAGAAGACGAAGATGACGACCTTCATTCGTACCAGGAAACTCTGGACGAGGACTACCCGCGGGAGACGGCGTGGTATTTCCTCACCACGTCAACCTATAGGGAAAAACATTTCCTGAAGATCTCCGACAGGGACCATCAATACATAGTGATGACAGGCAGGGACTCGGAGCGGGAATTTGGATACGATATGACTTGGTTTTTGGCACCTCTCCTCGAATTGGTGAAAGAGCGTGTGGCTGAGATTGTAAAGAATCCTGAAGCATACAACAGACATCTGGAAGCAGACCTCCCGTATCGCCAGAGGAAGGGTAGAATCAGGAGCCGCGACCTCAATGCAATATTGCCGTACCGGAGGCTTGCTGTCGAGAACCGGGAATACTGCATTGCCGTCATGAAGGAATTGATGAGACGCCAGCAGGTCTACAAACTTGCTCCGAAGGATGCCGGTGCCGATTACTGGATGGAGAACAACCTTCCTGCCCCTTTCGGCGAGATGACCATACGGAAATTCTGCCATTATTACAGGGTGGCGGACACGGTTTTCCGGAACGATTCCAAGATCCTGAAGGACAGGGATATGGATTCCTTAGAGGATGATGTGGAATACTATAAGACCTCAGGTCTCCACTATGGCAAACCTGATGGTTATGACCTTGATAATGTAGCTGATTTTGAGGCTTTTGCCAATGACCATTACGGTGAACTCGGCCTGTCCCGAATGAATGTCCACGGCTCGGACTATTATGCGGAAGGTCAATGGCTGCTTACCTTCAGTATAAGTTATTCTGCATACGTGGATACCGGTTTGAAGATAGCACTTGCCCTTTATGAGACCGGAGCCCCGTTCATATACCATGATGCGGAGAATACGCTTCATGTGCTTGAGGAAACCGGGTGGGTCAGGATAGAACCATGGACCTTTCACGATTACCTCGGGAACGGAGACGATGAGGGAGTCATATCCATACCG
>CAMBRR010000100.1 GCA_945870315.1 uncultured Bacteroidales bacterium | reverse complement strand
TCACAACTTTTCAATGCTCCGTAGAAACTCTTGAGAGTGTTGCGGTACTCTTTCTCGAGCTCTTCATTGCCTATTGCCTGCAGCATCGGCTTGTCGTATTCGTCAACGAGTATCACCACATTCCGGCCTGTCTTTTCCTTCGCACGGCGGATGATGCCCTCAAAACGCGTAGGAAGACTCCGTTCAGCTTCCCTTCTCCCGTATTCATCTTCCCACAATTCCAGAGTACCGGACAATTTTTCATACAGCACCTCGGCAGAATCATATTTTTCAGTATTCAAATCCAGATGCAGCACCGGATATTCCTGCCAGTCCTTTTCCAGATTCTCGATTGCCAATCCGTTGAACAGGTCCTTCCTGCCCTGGAAATACGCCTCCAAGGTACTCACCAGCAGGCTCTTGCCGAATCTGCGGGGACGGGACAGGAAATAATAGGTTCCTGTGGTAACCAATTGGTATAACGTAGCAGTTTTGTCCACATAGACATATTCACCTTCGCGTATCTTTTCGAAGTTCTGTATTCCTATAGGATATAGCATAATCAAGCCGTTTTGACAATCATCCTGCAAACTTACACAAAAGTTTTTAATTGACCATCTGCCACTCTGGATGTACACAGTTCTAAAAAAGACATTCAATGATTGGTGACTACCTCACGGCAAATGCGCAGGATATCCTCGCCGTATTTCCTGAATTTAGCCTCACCGAAACCCTTGACAGAGAGCAGTTCCGACTTTGTGGTCGGGGCTTTTGCGGCAATTTCCATCAGGGTGCTCTGATGCAGTATGGTGTAGGCGGGGATATTGTGGGCCTTGTAAAGGGAGGTGCGCCATTCCACCAGCTTACGTCTCAGATTTTCATCCGGCACGCCTTTATCCCCAATCGGTCCGCAAGGGGCCTCAATTTTGCTGTCCCGCTTAGATGCCTTCCTGACCTTTCGGCTCTTGCCGGAATCTGCCAGCACCGCCTCCGAGCAAATCCTCTGATAGACCCGGATGTCAAAGGCTCCCCCGACAATGGCTTCCAGACTCCTGACAACAATCTCCAGAGCAATCGAAGCCTCATCCACAGCCTCTTTGAAAGCCTTCTTGTTCTCTTTGTTGTCAATCTCCAGCCTGCCCAGCCCCAGCACATACTCCTGAGCCGCCTTGAAATCATTGACAAAGTATTCCGCAGCCTTGAGCAACCTCTCCTTAAGATATTCCTGAGAAAAGTCTCCCTCCCGAATCCTGTCCAACTGACGGCAGAAACTCTCCCCCACATCCCGGTCCCTGTCAATAAGCTGTCTGATTTCCCGAAACTGCTCCAGCTTGTCCGGATAAATGTCTGACAATTTTCCTCGCAAGACTCCCAACACCCAGCCCAATGTCCTGCAAGTCTCTGAAAATGAGAAGAGTTCTTTGAGGCGCTCGAAACGGTAAGTCTTTTCCTCATTTCCGAGAGCCCCGATGACATCACCCTCCTCTGGGATAGCCGCATTGAACATTGCCACATTGGAGTCCGAATAAATGGCATCCCTTCCCACAGCCGTCTCCAAGGAAATGCCTTCGAGCGAACGGCAGCGGGACAGCGCCACATAGACCTGCCCGAAAGCAAATGCAGCCCCCGCATTGATGATGACCTTGTCGAAAGTAAGCCCCTGGCTCTTGTGGATGGTGATGGCCCAGGCAATCTTGAGCGGAAGCTGACGGAATGAACCCGTAACATTCTGTCTGATTTCCCCGCTCTCCTTGTCCAGCACATATTGAATATTGTTCCATTCCACAGGCTCCACCCCTATGACCTGTCCCTCTGCATCAACCACAGTGACAGTTCCGTCTTCCCCTATATCCTCAACTTTTGCAATCTTGCCATTGTAGAACAGGCCATTAGGATCATTTTTCACGAACATCACCTGAGCTCCGCTCTTAAGCTGCAGAGTTTCTTCAGCCGGATACATATTGGATGGAAAATCCCCCTGAACATCAGCACCGAAGACAAAGGACTTGCCCGGAAGCTGCTCCAGCTTGCGCCGGTTCACGGCATCCGCCTGGGCATTGTGGGTAGTGAGCCGAATCACATCCTCCCCGTCCCCGAAAGCCCCCACACGGGAATTGAGTTTGCGCAGCACAGCCTCGTCGGCCCTGTTGTCCCTTATGGCATTGAGTATTTCAAGAAATGCGGCATCTTTCTGACGATACACCCTTGTCAGTTCAATGGTCACATAGGGCAACTTCTGAAGAGCCTTAGAATGGAAGAAATAAGGCGAGGGATAGACCTGCGACAGATATTGTTTCTCGTTCTCACGCACCACCGGGGATAGTTGCTGGGCATCGCCTATCATCAGCAGCTGCACGCCTCCGAAAGGTTTGGAATTGCGCCGGATTCGTCTCAGGACCATATCCACCGCATCCAGCAGGTCCGCCCTGACCATAGAGATTTCGTCTATGATGAGCAAATCCAGGCTTCGGATAAGCTTGAGCTTGTCCTTGCGGTAGTTCCAACTTTGCCGAGGCATCTGATACTCCGTCACAAGTTCCTTAACATCAGGGAGATAAGGACACAGGGGCAGAAGAAAGAAGGAATGGATGGTGGTCCCTCCGGCATTGATTGCAGCAACCCCGGTAGGAGCCAGAACCACAAAGCGCTTGTCTGTGGTCCCGGTGATATATTTGAGAAAAGTAGTCTTGCCCGTTCCCGCCTTCCCGGTCAGGAAAACAGACCTTCCGGTTTCATTGACATACCTTTCCGCTGCTTCAAACACTTTGTCTTTTTCAACCGTTTCCATCGTTCCGTACTTGTATTGGCGCGCAAGGTACGAAATATTTTGCAAGATAGCGGCTTGTCAACCGCTATCTTGCAAAATGGGAGGTCTCATTCGTGTATGGTCTTCTCGACTTTATTTTAAAGATATCGGAGCCCCAGACCGCTGAGTTGGCGAGCAATTAGTCTTTTATTGAAGATTTTCAGACTCTGCGATTATGGACTTCAACTATGAAGTATATGTCCTTAAGAGTTTGTCATAGTTTTATAAACTCTTCGATATTGTCGGGAGTAATCACCTTATAGGTGGAAGAAGGGTATGCTGCTGCAAAGGATGCAGGACATTTGGTCTTTGACTTGGCAGGATTCCATTTGAATTCATAAGCACTCAACCCTCCATCCTCTTCCTCCAGATAGTCAATCTCACTTTGGTCTTTGGTTCTCCAGAAATATGACTGAGCAAAACTGTTCGAATAACTGTTGTTCTTCATTCTTTCCGCAATCAGGAAATTCTCCCACAAGGCACCAGTGTCATTCCTGTTCTCGAGCGGAGCCATATTTCCAATGACAGCATTCCTGATACCAAGATCCCAAAAATAGATTTTTCGGCTCAATTTCAGTTCATTACGCATATTCCTGGAGAAAGAGCCAAGCCGGAAGATTATATAAGACTTCTCCAGAATGTCCAGATACTTTTCAACGGTCTTGGATGTCAGGCCAAGCAATGAAGCCAGTTCATTGTACGACACCTGAGAGCCAATCTGAAGAGAGAGAGCTTTCAACAGTCTTACGACCACATCCGGCTTGCGTAGATTCTCAAAAGATAGCAGGTCTCTATATAAATAACTGTCTGTCAGTTCCTTCAACACCACTTTTTCATTCGCCGGACTGCATACCACCTCCGGGTAATATCCATAGGTCAGTCGGTGTGGAATCATCCTGCATTCCTCCAGAAATGATGTATGAGCAACCATTTCCCTGAAACTCAGAGGATAGAGTTTCAATTCCCGTTTCCTTCCAGTTAAAGGCTCGTTTACCTTGGAAGAGAGTTCAAAACTGCTGCTTCCCGTTGCAATCACCTGGACTCCCGGCATCTGGTCTGTGATAAGTTTCAGGCGAAGACCAATGTCTTCTATGCGTTGAGCCTCATCTATCACGACTGTTTTCCTGTTTCCTACTATGGCTTTGAGGCGGGTGGAACTGATGCTGCGGAACAATTCTCTGACATCGTCGTCATCTCCATTGAGCCACAGGACAGATTCATCTCCGTCCAGAAGAGAGTGCAGAAGTGTGGACTTGCCCACCTGTCTTGCACCCATAAGGATAATTGCTTTATTTGAGCCTATCAAAGACTTGATTGCTGATTCCTGACTTCTTTCAATCATATAATCCTGTTTTGTGCAAAAATAAAGAATTATATCCTTATTCCAAAATTATCGCCTATTTTTTGGATTATATTCCAAAATTATCGCCACTTATTGGGAATATTCACTTGGACTCATCTGATCTTCCATAAATAGCGCTGAGATACTGACCTCCTCAGGCCCTGAGCGACTGCAAAAGCAGCC
>CAMBRR010000099.1 GCA_945870315.1 uncultured Bacteroidales bacterium | reverse complement strand
GGAGAACTGCTGGAGTCTCTGGGAGGCAGACCTGTGGAAGATGCAGAAGGCCTTCAAAGAAAGGCGATGCTTGGCGACACCACCTTTCTCAATGTGTCTTATTCGAGGAACTCAGAAAGAATCTGGAACGATAGCCCCGTTCAACGAGATCGACAATCCTTTGTTTTGACGAGCGGTACTTTGAAGAATTTCCTTAACAATCCCTTCTTGGAAGGCACACCCAGGAAAAACGTCAGGATCTGGCACAAACTTGATGTAGGTGCCGTTATCTTCAGTCGTTTTCTCGATTCCTTTCTCGAGAAGATTTCCCTTGGAATACTTCGCCCAGGAACATTCCCCATCACGGAAGGATGCTACGTAAAAGTCAATGGAGAGAGCGTTCGTCACTTTTACGGGGTGGACAGTAACTTCCTTCGGATTGATTCCAATCCCAAAGGATATGCCGCTTGTGGCAGATACAACGGACTCCAACGGAATTCCTCTGCCATAATCCCTGACAACGGCATAGTCATTCTTTACCTCTACAGAAAAACCTTTGCCGAATCCCATTTGGAACTCATCCATCGCCATGACCAGAACTCCCTTCAACAGGGTGTAGATTCCGTCCTTCGGGTCAGAGCCATGGCCCAACTGGCCAATGTACATCTCCGGCCTCCTTTGAATATGCTCGTTCCATTCAAGGGTCTTAACGCTATTATCATCAAACTGTTCTTTTGCGTGTTTATGCTTCTGTTCCATACGTTTCATTGCTAATGATTACAAATGTAAGCATTATTTCTGCCATACATTGGCAACTCACCGTCGATGATTACGTTAATTGTTGAAAGCCCAGTAAAATACGTTATATTTGTATGTAGATAACCAGCCATGCCATATTTTGGCGGACTAATTACCTTTCTTTGCACCCATAAAAGGCAATAAAACACGATAGCAATGGCAGAAACAGTCAACCTTATCAACCTTTTCAGGGACAAGATGTTCCGTATCCCGAATTATCAAAGAGGGTACTCCTGGGGTGAGCGCCAATTGAATGAACTATGGGATGATATCACAGACATCACACGAGGGGCCGACGGGAAGTATATCAACCATTACACAGGAACTATCTTCCTCAAGGCGATGCCTTCTTCAGAGATTCCCGAAACAGAGAGGTGGATGGACGGGGAATTTGACTTTTACAGTGTCGTCGATGGCCAACAACGATTGACCAGCATAGTCTTGCTGATGAATGAATTGATTGCTCTTGCTCCGGAAGAAGGGCTGGGACAGGATACCCGTGAAGATTTGTATAAGAAGTTTATCTGCTTCACGCATAAGAACGGTTTACTGAAGTGCTACAAGTTCCTATACGATGAGAATAATCGGGCGTTTCTCATCAATAAGATTTTCGGTGATTCTTCCATTCTGCCGCCGGATTTCGATAACGTATATACCCGTAATCTCCTTTTCGCTAAAGACTTCTTCAGTAAAAAAATCAAGGCCTTACTTGAGACTGGAGGAGTAGAAGCTCTTGAAGAATTGTACCGGAAACTCCAAACAGCCCTCATTTTTGATGAGAGAAAGATTGAAAAGGATCTAGATGTTCAGGCAGTGTTCGAGACGATGAATAACAGAGGAAAGCCATTGACAACCTTGGAAAAACTGAAGAATCGGCTTGTTTATCTCTGCAACAGATTCCCTGATAGAGCCGAGGTTCTCGTCCTTCATAGGAACATCAATTCTGCCTGGTCAAAGATCTACACGGATTTGGCGCGGAATCCATATGCAATCCTTGATGAAGACGTTTTCCTTTCAGCTTTCCTCTCCTTATACAGAAAGCCTGAAGGTTCTACATTCTCTGAGCAGCAGGCAGAAAAAAAGGTGTTTGAGATGTTCTGTAACCGAGCTGCGCAGTATAAGAAAGAAGCTTCAGAATCATCCGAAAACGAGGAGGCTGTTGACTATAAGAAGATTGACAACTTTATAGTCAAATTGTCGGAGTTCTCAAGAGATTGGTACGAAATCAATAATCCCACTTCGGAATTGGTCAAGAGAATCACTCTCATGAATGGAACGAAAGAGATGAAAATCTTCCTGGCGACATTGAACAACGCAAAGAATCGGCATGAAGCGGAAATCCATGAATGCTTGACACTTACGGAAAAAGCATTGTTTAGAAGCAGCATTCCCGGTCTGAACATCATAAGCAATTGGGATATTGCCAATTTTGCTAGAGATATTTACGAGAATCCTGCAAATCTCTCGAGAGTGGCCGATGATTTACGGGAGCGACTCCAGCGGCCGTGTGACCAGCAGGCTGTTATTGCCGGATTTAGATGGCTATTTGGCTACACAAACGGGGCAAAGGGATATCATCGTTGGGGCGGCCTGAAGTATTTGTTGTTCTCCTATGAGAACTATTTGAAAGACAGAGTCTACAACGAGTATTCCAGCAGGGTGAGTTGGGACGATTTCTACGATGTCAGTATTGAGCATATCATGCCGCAGACTTGGGAGACATATTGGGCAAAAGAGATGGAGGATTACCGGGAAGGAATAGTGGAAGATTCCAAGTGGAGAGCCTTTGTCATCCTGGTTAATTCAATCGGTAACCTCACAATTATCAAGGGAGCCAAGAATTCAGAGCTTCAGAATGACCCTTGGGAAGACAAGAAGGCAAGGTATGCAACTGGCTATTTCAGCGAATTGCAGGTTTCAAAATATGAAAAATGGGATCAGTACTCAATTCTTGATAGGGGGAAGCATATAATTGAATTCCTGGAAGAGAGTATATCAGGGCTGCATTTCTCACAGGAGGAATTGCTTGATGTTCTCTTCTCTGGCGAGACGTTCTACCCTAAGAGTTTTCGTCAACAGAAGACCAGAAGTACAATAGATTAAGAGATGTAGTCTATTGTCTGTATTCTGCCACTCTTTGGCATCTTCATGCCGTAACTTCGCGGCATGAAACAGAACACAGAAGAGCCCGACTATCGTTCGATGAACGAGGTCCAGCTCAAATATGAACTCATCAAGCTCGAGAAGAAGATTCTCGACATTACTGGCGATCCCATCGATTACAAGCACTATAGCCCGTTCCTGGACTGGTGCCGTGACGATGCGAAGGTCGAGGCGGTCGAGGAGATGATGCTGGACCGCTGCTTCATCCTGAATCTCCTTTTCGACATCCACTGCACGCCGGCCGAGGTTGCCAGGCTGGAGATAATAAACGGGATGCTGCTGGAGATGACCAACCGGACCTACCACCGCACGGCAGAGCTGATGCGGGCGCTTATTGTGATGAAGAAGGACGAAATGGACGATGACTATGAGCTGGAAGGTAAGCTCGCTCCGCGGTTCGACATCCCGTATTCGGTGCTGCGTCTTGAGGATGACAACTATTACGGCTCCGACTTCATCCGTATGGCGGCCATTCTTCAAGAAACGGAGAAGCATAAGCCCGGTATGACCGATGTCAGTTGTGACTGGTCTCGCTTGAAGGACAAAACTCCGTTGGCCACAGATAAAGACCTGGAGTGCGCAAACGACCTGGATGACGGATACTCCTGGGCGGAAGATCCTCTCCGGCATCCGAAATTGTCAGGAATAACTATTTGCCAGCTGAGTTTCTAAATCCTTCCTGTTTAGTGCGGAAACTAATATTTGTGGATATTTAGTACTACGAATTGCTTTGTTTTATTGATAGCTTTTGTGGTACTTTAGAACTACCTTGCACCAGACGCTAAAGTACACACAGTATCATACAATCTTTCTTCACTGCCAGATTTTTTCAGTAATAGTACGTATCTTCGCACAGTGAAACAATAAAGACGATGCAATCATGGCAAAGAGCTTTTTCAAAAGGTATATATGGCTGGTGGACCTGCTGAGCCGCAGGGGTTACATCTCGCTCAAGGAAATCAGCAACGAATGGCAGAAGAGTCCACTCAATGACACTCACGCTCCCCTCTCCGAAAGGACATTCTTCAACCACAGGGATGCCATCTTCGACATATTTGGCATAGAAATCCGGAACGACAGGTCGCTTGGCTTCTACATCGCCAGCTCCGACATGGACGGCAACTCCACTGGAGAGTGTATGCTGCATACGCTTTGCCTTAACAATGTCCTGCAGGAGAATGCGGATATGAAAAACCGCATCCTTGTCGAGAAGGCTCCGTCGAGCGAGAAGTTCCTTACCGAGGTCATCAGCGCGATGCGGGCGGGCAAGGTCATCAGCCTGACCTACCAGAGTTTTTACCGTCCTGAGCCCAGCACATTCAGTGTCCGGCCTTACTGCGTCAAATACTTCAAGAAGAGATGGTATATGCTCGCAGACAGCGACCTCGGCC
>CAMBRR010000098.1 GCA_945870315.1 uncultured Bacteroidales bacterium | reverse complement strand
TTGAGAAGAATGCGTCGGCAACTATCAGGCGTGATATCTTCTGGAGTTTTTCCTTGAGGATAATCAGGTTCTGACAGTACCACTCAACGAGGTTGTAATCCATCTCCTCAAGAGACTTTGCATCAGGGGTCTGAATGGCACTCAGTGTCATGCAGTCGTGGTTATCCACATCAATGACACCTACTCCAAAGAGCTCCTGGCCACGCTTCATCTCGCCAGCAACTCCGGACCAGAAGCGTCCTATCCAAGGAGTCTTCTTGCCTGATTTGGGAAGGAAACTCGGATCGACGGCAATTGCCAGAAACCTTCCATCAAGAACTTTTCTGATGAGGTGCTCATTAAATGCGAACCAGTCGAAAGTCTCGTTCTCGAAGTTGTTGCGGTAGGTTTGTTCTGAGAACTCGCCATACCTGCCCATCTGAAGAAAGTTGACCTTACCAGGGATTGCCATGAAGAGTTTTAGCGTATCCATGAACACTTTCTCAAAAGGTTTGCTTACCTTTGATGCTGATTTGAGGGCTTCCAAGCACTCGGATTGGTATTGCATAAGTAGGTTTGATGATGTCATAACTTAAAGTGGTCGAATACTCTAAGTTACTAATAATCAGCGACTTATGCAATACTTTTATTGTCTAATTTACAATAATTTAGACAACTTTTCAGAGTCTTTTCAAGACCTGACATCAGCTTGCTCAAGCTATAGTTATTGACAGTATTTCAATGAACTTTATATAGCGGGACCGGATATCCGGCTTCCAATGTTTAACTTTTAGTGCGGTAATTTTTTACCGAAGTATTGATATCTTTATAAGTAGTCTCATATCTCAATGCAGATGAACCAACAGCTTTATCGATAAATTCTTTAGCTTGATTAAGAGTGAATGGCTCAATCTGAAGAGTAATGAACTTAGCCTCCTTTTCATACAAATAGTTTGCTGCCAACTCTACTGCATTATATCTTCCTAACATTATAATTGGACATTCCTTTTGTGGATTTAGCGAGAGGATGTCATCCAAAAAATCAAGATATCCTTGATTATTCGTTTTCATATAACCTTCATCAAGCGCATCAATAATCAGTGTGCTCCTTCCTTCGCTAATATTGTCCATGTATTGATAACTATCTTTTCTGTCTAATCTTTTAGTCAACAATCCAGTCAATGAGTTTCCAGCAACTACTTTTGTACGGCCGAGGTCGAGAACAGGACACGATAACGAGTATGAAATATTCTTTGTCAATTCAGTCTTTCCGGACGCACCTACCGCCTCTATCAGAATATAGCTTGCCTCGTTAATATCATTCGGTGAATAATCTCTAACAACGGATAGAACAGGAGCTATGAATTTTGGATTGGAATTCTCTTCGACTTTAAAGTCATCCAATTTGTCTTTCAGCTTGTATTCAAATGAAATGTAATCTGATGGACTCATCCTCTTCAGTATTGTATGAAGTCCAAAACTAATATTTTCCATAATCTATTCACCAATGTTTAGTTTTCCATTTGAAATCCAAATAAAAATGGATCTCGATTATAAAAACTATATACTTTTCATAAGCGTTCACTTTTCCAACCCATTGATTTTCAAAGGGCTATTTCGTGACTTAGTTTAACTTTCTTTGATTTTGGATCACTACAGGCCGCAATAGCACAGTAGGAGACCGGTCAGGTTCTCGCCGTTGCGGGCGGTTTTCAGTTTGCCGAGGAGGTAGCTGACGTACTTTCCGGGATCGATTTCGTTGTGCCGACAACTCTCGATGACGGAGTTCATGAAGGCATCGTCCGACAAAGCATAGTCAGCCAGCCTGTCCTCTATGGATTTCATAAGATCAGCGGCGCTGCTGCATAAACCACAGATCCGGGCTGAAGCGCCGGTTGAGATACCTGATTGTTGTTTGTTTCCATTTGCTTTGATTGTTAAGTATCGGCAAAGGTCTCGCTATTCTTTCAGATGGCAAGGCGGAGAAGTGAACGCTTACGACGCAGAGTATCCTTCAGCTGGTCCATCTCGTGCTCTTTATCATAGATTGATTTTTTACGGCCATAAATTTTACAGCCATATAATTTCATTATTTCTCCTCCAGCTTTCCCCGTACTAATCGAAGAGCCGCTGCACTCTATCCCCTATCGCCGACTTCCTACCATTCAAACGGGTTGTCGAGGTCTGCCAGATGGGGATGACGCAGGTCCTTTTCCGAGAGGATGGCTTTTTGCTGCGGGATGCGCCAGCCGATGCCGAGGCTGTCGTCGAGGATGGAGATGCCGCCTTCGGCTTCAGGGTGGTAGAATTCGTCACATTTGTATTGGGTGACGGCTATGTCGCTGAGGACGGCAAAGCCGTGGGCGAAGCCTTTTGGGACAAACAGCTGGAGATGATTGTCTTCCGTCAGGTCCACTGATACGTGCCTGCCATAGGTCGGGCTTCCTTTGCGGATATCGACGACGATGTCCTGCACTGCTCCCCTAACGCAGCGGATCAGTTTGCTCTGGGCATATGGCGGCCTCTGGAAATGCAGGCCCCTCATCACTCCGTAGCACGATTTGCTTTCGTTGTCCTGCACGAAGCGGATGCTGCGCCCAAGGATCGGCGCCGCTTTTTCATCGAATTCCCTCTGTGAGAAGCTTTCGAAGAAATACCCTCTGGAGTCACTGAAAACCTTCGGTTCTATGATCAGTACGCCAGGTATGGCTGTCTGTATGATATTCATCCTTACTTGTTATCCCCTTTAAAGAAAAGACGGTGCTTGATTACTGCCCCTCACCTGTTGTCGTACATGTCGGAGTAGTATTTCATGTAGTCGCCGGAGGTGATGTTGTCCATCCATTCCTGATTGTCGAGATACCAGCGGACGGTCTTTTCGATGCCTTCCTCAAACTGGAGGGACGGTTCCCAGCCGAGCTCCTTCTGGAGCTTGGTGGAGTCGATGGCGTAGCGGGCGTCGTGGCCGGGGCGGTCTGTGACATAGGTGATGAGGTCGAGGTCGGCGCCTTCCGGACGTCCGAGCAGACGGTCAACGGTGTTGATGACTACCTTTATGATATCGATGTTTTTCCATTCGTTGAAGCCTCCGATGTTGTAGGTCTCGGCTATTGTGCCCTTGTGGAAGATGAGGTCGATTGCCCTTGCGTGGTCTTCGACAAAGAGCCAGTCGCGCACGTTCTCACCCTTTCCATAGACAGGAAGCGGTTTGCGGTGGCGTATATTGTTGATAAAAAGTGGTATAAGCTTCTCAGGGAACTGGTAAGGCCCGTAGTTGTTGGAGCAGTTGGTGACAATGGTAGGCATCCCGTAGGTGTCGTGGTAGGCGCGGACGAAATGGTCGGACGAGGCCTTGGCTGCGCTGTAGGGGCTGTGCGGGTTGTATTTGGTAGTCTCATAGAAGAAGTCGTCGCCATAGGCGAGGTGGTGTTTGCCGGAGGAGGCTTTGGTGGTGAACGGAGGTTCGATGCCTTCCGGACGGTTCATTGCCAGTGCGCCATAGACTTCGTCGGTGGAGATGTGGTAGAAGCGCTTTCCTTCATACTTTTCAGGCAGGCTTTCCCAGTAGAGTTTGGCGGCCTGGAGGAGGGAGAGGGTGCCCATCACGTTGGTGCGGGCAAAGGTGAACGGGTCCTTGATGGAGCGGTCCACATGGGATTCGGCTGCGAGGTGGATGATGCCATCGACCTTTTCTTCCTGCATCAGCCGGTAGAATCCTTCGAAGTCGCAGATGTCCATCTTGACGAAACTGTAGTTGGGCCTGTCCTCTATGTCCTTGAGGTTGGCGAGGTTGCCTGCGTAGGTAAGTTTGTCAAGGTTGATGATCCTGTAGTCAGGGTATTTGTTGACAAAGAGTCTGACTACGTGGCTGCCGATGAATCCGGCGCCGCCGGTGATTACTATTGTCCTTTCTGGCACTGTCCCCATAGCCTATTTTCTGAATATGTCAGAATTGATTTCCTGCTTCTTCTCTTCGATTACTTTGAGAAGATACTGTCCGTACTGGTTCTTGAGCATTGGCTTTGCAAGCTCGCGCATCCTGTCTTCGTCTATCCAGCCCCTGCGGTAGGCTATGGCTTCGAGGCAGGCTATTTTCAGGCCCTGGCGCTTTTCGATGACCTCGACAAATGTGGAGGCTTCGGAGAGGGAGTCGTGGGTGCCGGTATCGAGCCAGACAAATCCCCTGCCAAGATTTTGTACCCTCAGTTGTCCGTCATTGAGAAATATCTGGTTTACAGTCGTTATCTCGTATTCGCCACGTGCGGATGGCTTGATGCCACGGGCGATTTCCACTACCCTGTTAGGGTAGAAGTACAGTCCGGGGACTGCGTAGTTGCTCTTTGGATGCTGGGGCTTTTCCTCGATGCTGAGGCAGTTGCCGTCTTTGTCAAATTCGGCCACTCCATATCTTTCCGGGTCATCCACCCAGTAGCCGAAGATTGTTGCCTTGCTGTCCTGCTCGGCTGCCCTTACAGCGTCTTTCAACATTGGCGTGAAAA
>CAMBRR010000097.1 GCA_945870315.1 uncultured Bacteroidales bacterium | reverse complement strand
AGACTGATATTGTCAAAGCCGGCCTGACGAAGAATGGAGACGGCTGTGGCCGCCTGGGCCGCACTATGGCGCCTGCCCATCCAGCGCAGCATCCCGTCGTCGAGCGACTGCACACCCATACTTATGCGGTTCGCCCCCAGGTCCCTGAGGGCAAGCGCAAAGTCCGGCCCCCGGCCGGTAATATCGTCCGGATTGACCTCAACGGTAAACTCCCTGAACTTGTGGTTCTTTGCGTCAAGGGCTTCCAGCAGGCTTTCAAAGAAAGGGAGAGGCATCACCGACGGCGTGCCTCCCCCTATGTAGAGTGTATCGACGGCTGAGGCCGCCTCTATTTCTGCTTTGCGGGACTGTGCCTCAAGGCAAAGCTCCCGGATGTAGTCTTCGAAGTTCTCCCGTCCCCGGCAGGCGATTTCCGAATAGAAGTCGCAGTACCTGCAGAAACTCCTGCAGAAAGGGACGTGGACATAAATCATCCTACCTGAGCATCAGCTCTGCGCTGCCGAGTTTGGCCTGAGCGGAGTAAACCTCAACTGTGTAGAGGCCCTTTACATACTCAGGGACATCGTTGACATAGATAATCATATCAACCTCTGAGCCCTCGTAGTCAACCTCGCGGGAAGCGGAAGCCTGAAGAGCCTCGCCCTCGAAGTAGAAGGAAGCATTTGTGCCGTCAAGAACGATATTTCCGTCAGGATCGAGTACCCTTACATATACGGTCATAGGACCTTTCTTTGCAAGGTCGTTCTCGACCAGGCTGAGGGAAACTGCAAGCCTCTTGACACGGCTGCTGCGGTCGGTCTTCTTCTCGGAAGCATTGTAAGCTTCAACTGCGATGCCCCTTGCCTTTACGATAGAGCCGGTAGCCACCTTGCTTGCGAGGTCGTTGACCTTGCTGGTGAGCTCCTGGTTCTGGCCCTTTGCCTCTGCAAGTTCCTGACGGGAATTGCTGAGCTCGGTAGAGAGCCTGAGGTTTACTGAGTTGAGGGAGTCAATCTGGACTACGTAGCTCTTCATGATGCTGCGCAGGGTGCCAAGCTCCTTCTCGTATGCACGCATCTTCTGGCGGTTGGTAGCCTCGGTCCTCTTGATGCGGTCAACGAGCAGTGCAACTTCTTCGCGGGAAGAATCGAGCTGCTTGTTGATTTCGTCATAGTCGGAGGTGAGGTTGTCGAAATCTGTCTTGAGGGCTGTAATCCTCTCCTGGAGGTCAGCCTTGTCCTGCTCAAGTTCCTTGACCATCTTGTAGTCCTTGGTTGCAACGACTGCAAGCACGATTGCGAGGATAGCTGCAACTACGGCAAGAATCACTACAGGGACATTGTTCTTCTTGTTGGCCTGAATACGCTCGGCCCTTGCGATTGGATCTTCTTTTTGCATATTTCGTGAAAATTAATAACCAAATAACCAACTTTTGCGTGCGGGAATGACTTCCGACGACTAATTCGCGCAAATATACAAAAAATGTACTGAAATTGAATCCTCTCAGTAATTTTGTCAATGCTGTAAAAGTTGATAACTTTGCAGAGATTAAGTGAACCGACTTTATTTAAAATATCTACCCAACTACCAATGAGCACTATCAACACCAGATTCGCAGGACTGGACCTCAAGTCTCCGGTCATCGTAGGAAGCAGCAGCCAGACCGCATCCGTCGCAAGACTGGCCGAATATGAAAACGCAGGCGCAGGAGCTGTTGTCCTGAAGTCTCTTTTCGAAGAGAGCATCACTATGGAGATTGCCGCGAACGACACGGAGATTCACCCTGAAGCCTACGACTATCTCGCAGGCTACATCAGCGAAAAAGTCCTGTCCGACTATCTGGATCTCATCCGCGAGGCCAAGAAAGTCTGCACTATTCCTGTCATCGCATCAATTGCCTGCCATACCGATGGCAAATGGGAGGAATTCGCAAAAAGGATAGAGGAGGCCGGAGCAGATGCGCTTGAGCTGAACGTTATGAGTCTTTGCACTGCTCGCAACTATACTCCGGGAGCCTTCGAGAAAATGATTGAGAATATCATCGCTCATGTCGCCGGGAAGATCGGCATCCCTGTTATTGCCAAGATTGGGTCCAACCTGACCAATCCGGTTGCCCTGTGCGACAGGCTTTTCGCAATGGGAGCAATGGGTGTTGTCCTGTTCAACAGGTTCTACCCTACCGACATAGATGTTGAGAAGATGGACTTCGCCACCGGCAATCCTTTCACTTCATCTGCCGACCTCACACTTCCTCTCAGATGGGCGGGAATCGTCTCCGCTTCTGTTCCGGGACTGCCTGTTGCCGTATCGGGAGGCGTTGATTCCTGGCAGGGGCTTGTCAAGTCTGTTCTCAGCGGGGCGTCAGCGGTGGAGGTTGCCAGCTCTGTGATCCGCCAGGGAGCGTCCTGGATTGCCGGGGCGAATGAAGGCCTTGAGAGCTGGATGGAGAAGAAGGGGTTCAGTGCCATCGATGATTTCAGGGGCAAGCTCAACGCTTCCGATCCGGAGAATGCCGACAAACTGATGCGCACCCAGTTCATCCGTCATTTCAGCGAGGTGCACTGATACACCCTTCCCACGCTGA
Source organism: uncultured Bacteroidales bacterium (assembly GCA_945870315.1). Lineage (GTDB taxonomy): Bacteria > Bacteroidota > Bacteroidia > Bacteroidales > UBA932 > Cryptobacteroides. The sequence goes on along the minus strand of CAMBRR010000097.1, from coordinate 2,101 downwards.
TGTCGCGTGGTTTTTTGCTTTTCTTCCACGTTTAGCATTCCGCTGCGTGCTGGAAGTCTTTTACCATAAACAGATATTGTACAAGTTATGACAGAAATAGAGCTGATAAAGCATCTGAGGGAAAAATATCCGGAGGAGAATAGTTTTTGTGAATGGAAGGAGTTCAATAGTCTGAAGAATTCATTCAATGGTTCTTCGAAGAATGATGTTATCTCATATGTTTCAGCTTTAGCCAATATGGAAGGTGGTAATTTGGTAATAGGAGTGAAGGATAAGAGTCTGGATATAGTAGGATTTGACCCATGCAACCACAATCATCAAAACATTATTCTTCGTCTGACAGAGCAATGTCCTAATTTGTCTTCTGAAGGCCTAAGCGTTGACGAATTCATAACGGATGATACGCACAAGCGTGTCTGGGTTTTCCATATCCCTAAGCACCTGCCTCGCCAGCCTGTCTATGCTCATAACAAGGCATTTCAAAGAAAGGAAGATTCATTGGTTGAAATAACACGTGAAAGAATGGATGCTATTCTTTCCGAACCATTGATTGAAAAAGACTGGACTGCAACGGTTCTTAATGATGCGACTATTGATGATCTGGACCCTGAGGCAATTGCCGTAGCACGAGAAAAGTTCAAGGAGGTATATCCGTCAAAGGCTAGGGAAGTTGACGCATGGGACGATGTTAAGTTCCTAAACAAAGCGAAAATCACTAGCAAAGGAAAAATTACCATTGCCTCTATCATTCTTCTAGGGAAATCAGAGTCAGAGCATTTCCTATCACCGGCTGTTTGTCAAGTCCGTTGGCAACTGAAGGACTCATTGAAGCAGAACCTTGATTTTCATATTTTTACAATTCCGATGATCCTTTCCATCGAAGCGATAAGACAATCTATTCGAAACACTACATACGAATACACAATTCAGGGTAGTATGTTTCCAGAAACAATGCCGCGCTATGATGTGTTTACTATACGAGAGCCGCTGAATAACGCCATTGCCCATCAAGATTATTCAAAAAAAGCCAGAATTGAAGTAATTGAATATGAAAACGACAGACTCGTCTTTCGCAATCACGGATCTTTCCTTCCAGGGTCGGTTGAAAAGGTTGTGACCGATGACAGCCCGGAATCTGTCTATCGTAATCCATTCCTTGTTGAAGCTATGCGCAATATCCACATGGTAGAAACAGAAGGAGGCGGCATTAAGAAACTGTTTGAGCAACAAAAGAAGAGATTTTTTCCATTACCGGAATATGATCTCCGAGACAATATGGTGAAAGTTGAAATTGAAGGCTGCGTTATCGATGAGGCTTTTGCCCGTATTTTAGTGAATAATCCTTCATTAACACTCCCCGATATTATGCTGTTGGACAAGGTTCAAAAGCATAAACCTATGAAAGAGGAAGAGATTGCATATCTGCGGAAGAAAAAATTTGTAGAGGGAAGAAAGAATAATCTCTTTTTGTCCTCAAGGATAGCAACGACAAGTCAACATGTTGGCCTTAAGTCATCGTATATAAAGAATAGGAGTTTTGACGACGAATACTTTAAAAAACTTATTTACGAATATATCAATAAATTCGGCAAAGCCTCTCGCAAGGAGATTGATGATTTACTGTTAGGTAAACTTTCAGATAATTTAACCTCCCAGCAGAAGAGGTATAAAATTACAAACCTTCTTACCTCTCTTAGAGCGAATGGCAAGATAAGAAGCGGAGAAAAACGAAAGTGGTATCCCGTAAAATAACTTTTAAACGAAATTGTGGTTTAATTAAACGAACCAAGGCATTAATAGGCTGATTATCAAAGCATAACAAACTCTTTTGCAATTAAGCCAATAAATATTCTTTTAAACGAGGACCACCAAATAATCCCGTTAAAATTGCATAAACTTTAACGGGATTATTTCCAAGCTGTGATTTGGCAACACTATTCTGCAGGAACAGCTTTCAAATCTTTGAGAGCAAGGTAACCGTGATAATCAACACCTACATACTCGTTGTTGTCATCGAAGAGGCCATAGCCGAAATAGTATGTGTCGTCAGCTCCTTCTGCGGTAATTGTCATGTAAACTCCGTCATAGACAAAAGAGATTG
>CAMBRR010000096.1 GCA_945870315.1 uncultured Bacteroidales bacterium | reverse complement strand
GACAACGAGCTTTTCGGTGTGATTCAGTAGTGCTCAGTACTTTTTCAGTCTTTTATATAGTCCCGTAGCTCAGTTGGTTAGAGCACTACACTGATAATGTAGGGGTCAGCAGTTCAAGTCTGCTCAGGACTACAAGTTCTTAGATATTTTGGGGGTATAGCTCAGTTGGCTAGAGCATCTGCTTTGCAAGCAGAGGGTCGTCGGTTCGACTCCGACTATCTCCACTAAAAAAGACGTCCTTTTGGGCGTCTTTTTTTAATATTCCCAGTACCGTTTCGTCCGACTTGATTGGACTGGACGGCGGGAGAATCAGCGGATGAAGTTGGTTTTGACAGGAGGCTCGCTCTTTGGAGGGTTGATGCCTGCGAGTCGACCTGCCTGTATGCATTTCAGCATCCAAGCCATGTTGCGGGCAAGTTCCCGGACAATCTGCATACCTTCCTTGTCCTGACGGATTTCCTCAGGAGAAGTGCCGTGAACCATATTCCAGTATTTGGATGATACTACAGGCATAGAGGAAATCGTGAAGTATTTATTCAGTTCATCGAATGCTGCTGTCGCCCCGGCACGACGACATACAACAATGCCAGCGGCCGGCTTGAATCGGAATAGATTGCCTTTACCATAGAATGCTCTGTCCATAAAGGACGACAAGGCGCCGGATATCGCGGCATAGTGGACAGGAGAGCCGAAGATGAAACCGTCTGCTGAAGCAGCTTTGTCCAGAAATTCATTGACTGAATCGTCCATAAAGCATCTGCCTCCATTGCTGAGGCATTTACCGCAGCCAAGGCAACCGGACAGAGGCTTTGCCCCTATCCAAAAATGTTCAACTTCGATGCCTTCTTCACGGAGAATCTCTGCCGCCTGCTCAAGTGCGGTGTATGTGCTGCCCATATGATGAGGGCTGCCATTTACCAATATTACTTTCATACCTTATTCTTTTGTCAACAATACAACTGCATAAACTTCACATCCTTCTCCACGCCCCACAAAACCAAGCTTTTCCGTGGTGGTAGCCTTTACGGACACCCTGTCCGGAGATATGCCCATTATACCGGCCAGGCATTCCCTCATCGGAACGATGTAAGGAGCCAGTTTCGGCCTTTGCAGGGCAATGGTAATATCGGCATTGCCTATGCTCCAACCATAAGAGGAGACCAGAGCCATAACCCGCTCAAGCAGGATTTTGCTGTCAATTCCCTTGAACTCTGCCGATGTGTCCGGGAAATGTTTGCCGATATCACCGAGGGCCAGAGCGCCAAGGATGGCATCGCATAATGCGTGTATGGCAACGTCACCGTCGGAGTGTGCAATGCATCCCACTGGACTTTCAATCTTAACACCGCCCAACCACAGACTAAGCCCGGGGGCAAGAGCGTGAACGTCATAACCGTTTCCAATACGAATATCCATATGTCGCTTTTTTGTATCAAACACCACAAAAGTAAATAAAAATAACTAATTTTGCTCGTTAATGATTCAAGTTTTCAAGTTAGGATTATGGGATTTAATTTCAGTTTTTTCGGTAGACAGGAGCACAGAGTCTTCAATTACAGGCCTCGTTACTATGACCCGGAAAAAGAAGAACTCAAGCAGAAGTTCGGACACGTGGACGGGTCGGCCAAAGAGAATTATACCCCCGGCTCATATATATCAGGAAGTTTTCGTGACGGAAATTACCAACGTACAAGGGAGGTTGGCGGAGCACATCACATCATCAGTATTGTAGCTCTGGTGCTGGTCTTCCTGGTAATATATCTTATCGCCAAGTATTATCCGCTAATCTGGCAGTAATGCTATGGATATCAGAATCTTACCAAGCAATATAGCAAATATGATAGCCGCGGGAGAGGTCGTGCAGAGACCTGCATCCGTGGTCAAGGAACTTATGGAGAATGCCGTAGATGCCGGAGCTGACAATGTCAGTGTAATCATCCAGGATTCCGGCAGGACACTCATTCAAGTCATAGACAATGGGTGCGGAATGTCTCCCGATCAGGCGGTTCTTGCCTTTGAAAGGCACGCAACCAGTAAACTTTCCTGTGCAGATGATCTTAACAATATCCTGACTTTTGGCTTCAGAGGAGAGGCGCTTGCATCGATTGCAGCCGTTGCAGAGGTAACGCTGAAAACCCGTCGAGAAGAGGACGAAATGGGTGTCAAGGTTTCTTTTGCTGACTCTAAACATATTGATACCGAGCCTGTTGCTGCGCCTAAAGGTTCAAACTTCGCTGTACGCAACCTCTTTTATAATGTCCCTGCAAGAAGGAAATTCCTCAAATCCGATACCATCGAGTTCAAGCACATAGTTTCGGAATTCACCAGGGTGGCTCTTACCCGGCCTGACATTACCTTCACTCTTAACCACAACGGTAAGGATGTCTCTGTGCTGAAGGTTGCAAAAAGCCTGAAATTCAGAATCCTGGATATGCTTGGAGGAAATGTGGTCAATGATGTCGTAGATGTGCACGTGGAGACTTCAGTAGTACGGATAGACGGCTATGTGGGACGCCCGGAGTCTGCCAAAAAAGCCCTCGGCAACCAGTATTTCTTCGTGAACGGAAGGTATTTCAGGAGCCCATACCTGCACAAGGCCGTGATGAAGGCCTACGAAAACCTTGTAACTGAAGGAGTTACGCCTTCATACTTCCTTTACTTGAGAGTCGATCCGCATTCGTTGGATGTGAATATCCATCCGACCAAGACGGAAATCAAATTCGAGGATGACAATGTCATATTCCAGGTCCTTTCGGCCTGTATCCGAGAAACTTTGGGTAGGAATTCATTCGGGGCCTCCATCGATTTTGAGAGGGAAGGGGTGCCGGACATCCCCGTTTTCAGCCGTAATTTTGAAGAATTCAGACAAGTGAGTGAGCCGGCAATCGGCAGGGACACCTCGTACAATCCCTTCGACTCTGACGGCTTCCCCTCTGAACCTTATCCAGCCCAGCCAAGTTCTACATATGTCCCTGAAAAACAGCAGGATTACGGCAAACTCTTTGACGACAAACTTGTCCCAACCCGCAGCATTCTTCTTCTGAAAGGGAAGTACATTCTTACCTCGGCATCTTCCGGCATTATGGCCGTGAATGTGTCAAGAGCTATGGAAAGGATTATGTATGAGCGTTTTATGGATGAACTTTCGAGAGGAGACAATGCGACTCAGACTGTTCTTTTCCCCGTTACGGTCCAGGTAGGAGCGGAGCAGATGTGCCTGTTTTCGGAGCATTCTGATCTATTGTCATCCCTTGGATTCGACATAGCCCCTTTCGGAGTGGATACCATAGTTGTAAGAGGTGTTCCGGAAGGATATTCCGCAGAAGAAGGGCGGGTTCAGGCGATGATTTCAGACCTGATGCTCATTCTCTCCGAAGACCACACTGCACTCGGACCGATGATGCAGTCCAATATTGCATCCAGGCTTGCCCGTCTCGGAGCTCTCAATGCAGATTTCCCGACAGATCAGGCTCAGGCCCAGAATTTGATTGACAGACTCTTCGCCTGCAACAATTCGGAATTTACATCTTCCGGAAAAAGGATCCTCGCAATCATTCCTTTTGCCGACATAGACAAATACTTTTAATATAGTAGAATTAGAAAATGAGTTATCAAGAATACAGACAGCCCTGGGGTTCAAACGGATATTCGCGCAGTCAATCTCCGGCGATAAGAAACATCATCATAATAAATATTCTTATGATGATTCTGACTTACCTGAGCGGAGATATGATGTACGAGAAGTTTGCCCTCTATTATCCAAGTTCGCCATTTTTCAAACCTTGGCAAGTACTTACCCATATGTTTATGCACGGGGGATTTTGGCATCTGCTCTTCAATATGTATACCCTGTATATATTCGGAACCGTGCTTGAAAGGGTATGGGGCTCGAAGAAATTCCTGATTTTCTACTTCGTGACAGGTCTCGGTGCAGCCGCAATCCACACAGGAGTGGAGTGGATACAGATGAAAGTGTTGCTCAATCAGGTCGCTGATGGTTCCCTGGCAGCAATGGAGTCCATTGCAAGATTAAAATATACCCCGACTGTCGGAGCGTCCGGAGCAATATATGGTGTACTGATGGGTTATGCAATGCTTTATCCGGATTCTCTCCTGACACTGATTTTCCCTCCTGTGACATTGAAAGCAAAGTGGTTCGTTCTTATCTTCGGAGGCATTGAACTTGCCATCGGCCTGTCATCAGCCAATGATGGAGTTGCCCATTTCGCCCATCTAGGAGGAATGCTGTTCGGTTATCTTCTCATTCTCTTTTGGAAGAAACGGGGCGACTTGTATAGTAGAGGATAGTGATGTTTGAGTGAAATGTCAAGGAATCTCTTTTTCGGAATAACATCCCGTGTCTTGATGCTGATTGCGGCCATCTTGACTTTCCTGTCAGTGGCCTCTATGGTTGTCAATCCGGCAAAGATTTGGTTGTCAACCATTTTTGGGTTGTTGTTCATTCCGCTGACCATCCTTGATTTCATACTTCTGATCTGGGCTGTCAAGCGCCGTTCCAAAGCATTCGTCATTCCGCTCCTGGCCATTCTGCCGTCGTTTTTCTTTGCAGGATGTTATTTCAAGATTATTCCTACCCAAGAGTCTGCTCCTTCAGGCATTTCGGTAAAGATGCTGTCATATAATGTCGGCAGGTTTCGTCTGGGAAAGGATTGTGACACCGAAAGCTGTTCAGATTCAATATTTTCGATCATCCGCAGGGAACAGCCGGATATAGCCTGTATCCA
>CAMBRR010000095.1 GCA_945870315.1 uncultured Bacteroidales bacterium | reverse complement strand
ATATCTTTTTCATACTGAATTAGAATCTGAAGTAAAGGTTCAACATATAATTGATACCGGCCATATAGAAGTATTTGCTCTGGAAACGGTAATAAACGTCCTTTGCACTACTATTCTGCAGCCTTGTCTGCTCATAACCTCCGGTCTTCACGTTGCGGTTGTTGGTAATGTTGTTGACCTGAAGGGAGAAGCCAATCTGGTTATTCTTCACATACCAGCTCTTTCCTATGCTTGCATTGAGCAGGAATGCCGGTTTGAACTTTTCCTGGTCTGTCATATAGTAGAAGTGCGCTGAACCTCCCTCGTTAACTTCTTTGTTGTAGATGAGCTTCCCGTTTTCATCGAAACAACCCTTGCAGGCAAGATCTGTACGGTAAAGAGGGTTCATATCGAGGAAACTTCTTGCATAGCACTGGGCATTGAGTTCGAAGAACCAGTAATTGATATTGTACTTGAGTCCGAGCTGGGCTGCAATCTGAGGCGTTGAAGGAACATAGTGTTTCTTATATCCTTTCAATATCATATTTCCGTCTCCGTCCTCGTCGAAATGAGTCATTCCGGCACCATCCACATAAGTGGCATAAAGAGGAACCTTGCTCCAGTATGGGACAGTGCTCTGACGGACAACCTCGGCACTATTGTCGATGGTCTGAACCATATAAGGATTGCTGGTGTAGGTATATTCACCGGCACTGAGGACACCCTCGATGGACAGACCGTTCACAGGCAGAGGCAGGCTGAAGCCGAGTTCAACACCCACGTGCTGCTGGTCGATGCCTGTCATTGCAAAGTTTGTGAAAGAATTCTTCGAATCATCGTAGAAGCTCATTACGTCACTCTGATTGTTGATCTTGGTGTAGAATGCAGTTACACGGACATTGTATCCTTTGTTACTGTACTGATAGTTCAAATCCGCCGAGTAGGTGAACTTGTTCTTCAGGTTGGAGATGATGGTGTTGCGTGTTCTAGGAGAGATGAATGCCTCGTTGAAGGTAGGCGCATCCGAGAACACTCCAAGGTTTGCATATACACGATGTCCGTTTGCGAAAGAACGGGACACATAGGCTTTTGCAGAACCAACCAGGAAATGCTTAACCTCGGATTTTCCCTTTGAAGTCACGGCATTGCCATTCTGGTCAAACACTGGTGCAAGCTGCTGGTTTTCAGGAAGTTTTTTATTAATCTCAGCAACTTCCTCTTCAGTTCCTGCAAAGAGTCCCTTACGCATCATACCCTCTCTCCAGAAGGATTCATAACCTAGGTTTGCGCTCACCTTGGCCTCCCAATTGTTCATTTCGAGAGAGTATCCTGCCCAAAGGTTGGCCTTGATTACATTAGCGAAATAGTCATAACCGTATTTGCCTCCCTTGGTGATTTTCTCGGAAGTAAGTCCGTTGTCAAGATAATAATCCAGGTCATTCTGAATCTTCGCCTCATTCACGGCAAAGTCCCTTTCTGCGAATGAATCCACGTTCAGGAAATATTTTCCACCCAGAAGGTCGGCAATCTTCTTGTAATATTCTGTACGGTTGTACTTGAAGTTCACTCCGCCGCTGAGTACCATATTGTCATTGAGCCTCCATTTCAGGTTTTCAACCAGGTTGATGTCATTTTGGTCAACATGGCGCTGCTCCTGGGCATATTTGCTTCGTCCGTCAGCGCTGTTGTAGTTCACGTCATAGAGACGGTCCCAGTTAAGATGCTGATACATAAGGTAATCGTCGCTGCGATTTGTCCACGAATCATACATCAGTTTTCCCTTTTCGTTCAAATCATCATAGGTATATTCGTACCTTGCACTCTGGTCATCTCCCTCTGTGGAGTTGGCAAAACTGTATGAAGGGAGGTTGCGGTAATAGTCAGGACGAGGGTCTGAGGCATCGTACCAGTCTAGAGCAGTATAGCCATTGAAACCTGTTCTCCACAAGAAGATAGTATTTGATTCGAAATCAGCAGAGGGAGCATATTTATATTTCAAAACTGTCACAGGCTCAAAGGTCTTGCGGACACGGCTATTGCGAAGATAGCCGTTCTGATAACCCCAGTTGCTGTTGTACATGTTGTCACCCATCAGGTCATATACTTCCTGTGTGGAAGCATTCTGGGCACCTCTCTGTCCAGGTGTGGCAAAATGCATCAGGGCAAGGGTATGGTCCCCGGCGAACTTCTTCTCGACACCGAGATAATATGCGAAACTGCGATAGTAAACTCCCTTTATCCAATCGTTTCCTCCCAAACGGGCAGATGCACTCACTGCATAGCTCCAGCCATTGTCAAGAGGGCCGCTTCCGTAAGTGAGCATAAGACGGAGTCGGTACATTGCGCTGTTTGTGAGCACGCTTGCGCGAAGTCCCCTGCGGACTGCCGAAGGAGTACCATAGATGTTGGTGCTTCCGTTGTATCCACCTGAGCCATAGTCAGATGACTCCATTCCGGTGGAAGTATCCTTGGCCCTGGTCACCTCGTTGAGTCCGGTCCAGAGACTGTAAGGAGAATATCCGGTGATGGCATCGTTGAGGCGTACGCCGCTGAAATACACATCCTGGCTCTCGCTGTTGTAACCCCTGTTCTTGAAACGGACATTGCTGAAACCATAGCCGGCAATGCTGTTGTATGGATCGTTGCTGGAGAAAAGGATGGTAGGGTTGTCGTTATATCCGCTGTCATCCATGTCAAACTCCGTGAAATTACTTGCATCCACAGACTCAACCTGTACGTCCGCAGTCATTGATATGAACATCATATCCTTCACGAAACCGCCATCTACGGTGACATTCACCCTCTGGTCCTTGTACCCGTCGGCAGTCACAACCATCTGATACATACCGTCCGAGAGGCCCTCCACGAGGAATACTCCATCTTTTTCGGCAACTGATGTAGCGATGGTCTGGCCATCCTTTTGGATTATCAGGCTTGCACCCGGTATCGGGAGCCTTCCTGCTCTGCTCACTATGGAGCCGGTTACGCCTCCGGTCGGTGTCTGTGCAAACAGAGACACAGCCATCAGAAGGCAGCAAACCATTGAAGTCAGTTTTTTCATTTTGTTATTCTTTATCTGCTAATTACAATGTAGGTTGGAAAATGGTCGGAATATCCTCCGGCAAAGGTCCCATTGCTGAAAGTCCTGAAAGGATAGCCCTTGTACTGACCGTTCTGAGTAATCATAAACGGTTTGCGGAAAATACGACCATAGTATTTCTTCTTGACAATCGGTTTGATTTTGAACCCTCCTTCAGGTGCAAATGCCAGGTTATAATTGATCAGTTCCTGGTCATATATGCACCAGGTACCACGATAGCAAAGCGAACCGTATCCGGCCTTTATCATAGAAAGATAAGGATTGAAGAAATCCTCTGATGTCATTTCATCCATCGTTTCCCTTCCGTGAAGCCATTTTGCCATAGAATCATCCTGAGGGTCATCGTTCATATCTCCCATACAGACGATTTTGATGCCTGGATAGAGATTTTCCATCTCCCTTGCGTGGTTGTACATAATCTCGCCTCCGCGTGAACGAAGGTCGAAACCCTTTCCTCCTAAACGGGATGGAAGATGGGCAACATAGAAGGCGAACATTTCGCCTCCAATCGTACCCCTTACCATCAGGATGTCACGTGTACGGAACCTCTCCTGAGCCTCCTGGTCAAGCGTGATTTCAACTTCGGTTCCCTCGAATGTGAAAGGAATGGACTGGCTCTCGATGAAATTGAATTTCTTTGGATCATAGAGCAAAGCCACGTCCACTCCGCGGCGGTCAGGGCCGTCATAGTGAACAATCTCGAAACCGGCGTCTGCGATTTGAGGATCATTGACAAGGTCATCCAGGACAAGACGGTTTTCAATTTCGCTCACGCCGAGGATGGTGTGATAGCAGCCATTTTCGTCCTTCATCGCACGGATAACCTGAGCCATATTCTTGAGCTTTTGAGCATACTTCTCCGCTGTCCATTTGTTCTGGCCGTCAGGAAGGAACTGCTCGTCATTCTTGGCTGGATCGTTATAGATGTCGAATAGGTTTTCAAGGTTGTAAAAACCGATGATATGACTCTTTGGCCCTTTGTTCTGTGCAGAAACAAAGATGCCGGATGTCAACAGGATTATCAGTATATATAGATACTTTTTCATACAATCATATGGTTATAGATTCCAGAATTTGTCGTTTGTGCTTTCAACCATAGCGGCTCTCTCTTCACCCAGGATAGCTGTCAGATTCGGGAAAAAGTCTTCTCCCGTAAGGGTCTCAAGGTCATCCACGGTCATACGGTGTTCGTTGATGACCTGATTGGTGTTGCTGTAATTCTGGTGGTCAAAATAGAAGGCCGTAGCCGTATAATAGCCTTTATAATTCCCTGTCCCTCCTGCAACGCTGGAAGAAGAGGCGCTGCTGTTTTTCTTATACCCGAGAAGTACCTTATAATATCCAGAAGGTACAGCTATCTTCTTTCCGTCATTATCATTGCAGGTCTTTGTGGAATTCTTTGTAGTACAGCCAGTTACGACATAGAGGGTGTCGAATTGGCGGCATTTTGAGCGCACCATTCCTTCAAGATTAGCCCAGATGTTGGAATTGAAGTTGTGCAATTGAGGTGTCATATTGGAGCCGTAGAAAGTCTGCTGATTTGCTCCGTCAGCATAACGGTCAGCCGAAGGGATCTGATGGCCCCTTGCATAGGTACCTCCACTGAATGCCTTGAACAGGACCGGCTGGTTCTTGCGTGGAATTTTCGGATCAAGGCCCCATTCGTTGGTTCGTCCGACTCCGCTGCTGATGGTCCACGGGTTCAGCGGATATGCAACCCAATGGGCCAGGATGTCCTTTTCGCTAAGGTATA
>CAMBRR010000094.1 GCA_945870315.1 uncultured Bacteroidales bacterium | reverse complement strand
TGCAGCCATATAGACAGCACCCGGCTTGGTCCATCCGCACATAGGATACATTATATTATTGTTGAAAGGAGCTGAAACACTGCCGTCAGCAGCAATCTCAAGATACCATTTCGGACCGAAATCCCAAATTAGAGATCTGTTGTCATATCCACTGTATTCTGTATCTATAAACAGATCATATGGTGTCTTATATACTCCATTTCCAGGGAGATAATATGCCCTGTCATCTACATATCCGAATCCGAGACAGAGCAGACGGTTCTGACCTTTGAGCCACTCGTTGAAGACGTCAACCTCTTTCTTGAATTCACTATATAGACCATCTACATATTCCTTTGTCTTGCCTTCATAAAGAGCATATACATCTTCAGGAAGGGTTTCAGGGTAAGTTATGCCATCAGTGATGGTTACCTTGCAAGAGCGCTTACCTGCAGGGTAATAACCACCTACATTGTTAATATATTGGTAAGAAGTGACATCACCGGTCATTGTCCAATCACCAAGGAGTTCCTCGAATAATGGAGAATCCACCTTTTCCTGTGCCTGCTGTTTGTCAGACAAACTCTCCGCAACAGCTGGATCCTCTGCACCGAGTTTATCATCGATGGTGTTAGGAGTGTCCTCGTCATTGTAAAGGAGAACTGCAAGACGGGTTTTTTCATTCTGAACTGTAGAGAATGAAATCGTAAGTCCCTCGTCGGAGTTAATCTTGGCTACTTCGTCTGCTGAGAAGTAATTACCCATACCATCCACGAGTTCATTGTATGTATAAGAATATAACTTGTTATGCAATTGAAGTTCGAAATCGCTGCAATAGTTGGCAGCGTACTTTCCGGCTACAGCATTCTTTGAAGGACATTTGATGTTGAAATATACTGCAAACGGAGAATTTTCCGCAGGATCAACTTCTGTTACCACAACCTCAGGAGCTTTGCCAGTTTTGGCTGGAGTATCGAAAACAATGTGCTGGAAATTCTGGCTCAAACCATCTTCATCACCCATTGCAGTAATGATGAAATGATATTTGTTCTCAGGCTCAACATCTGTATATTCGTTCAAATTAATCTCTATTGCGCCCTCTCCGGAAACTGCTCCTGAGTAGAAAGCGAACTCTGAAGTAACGAACCACTGCAGGTAATCTTCATTGCCATCAAGCATAGGCAGGATCAATTCCTCATAGGTAGCATTGTCGCAAATAAAGTAACAATACTGGAAGACGCCTTCTTCCGGAGTAATCTTTACTACTGCGTTTGTAGCCTTTGGCTCAATGTCCACCTTAACCTGGGCATCAAGCAGAGATGGCTGCTTGGTCACAAAGAAAATCCTGTCGTGATAACCTGTCCATAATTCGTCATCCGAATAGCTTCCGTAAGCAAGTGGACCCCATATATCACCTCCACCACCGCCAAGTCCTTCATAGTAAGCATCCATATCAAACAGAGGCTCATAATAGCCTTCGCCCCAACCATACATAGACTCGCCGTAAGCATATTCACCCACGAGCAATACCATTGGTTCTCCCGGTGCGATCTTATCGTGAACTGTGACATAATCGTCGTACATCACGACTGGATTACCATTTTCGTCGAGTTTCAATATATTGTCATCGTTATATGTCAATATCCCATCACCAGTCCAATAGTTTCCATAAACTTCATCGTTCAGGTTAAGCATATCTGCATCGATTCCGCCATATGCACGATTGTCGTTGTATTTTGCGATGTTCAAGGCACCATATTTCACAACATTTCCCTCACCGATTGAAGAAGGTCTCTTGAAGTGAACGGTAAATCCATCACAAGTTGTATTCACAAGGGTAAGTCCCTCTTCATAGTCTGATGTTTTGAGTTCTGCGGTAAGAACCTTTTCATAGAACTTATCAACAGAAACCTTGAATGCAACAGATACGATATATGTTGAATTGCCTTCAATACCGTTAATAGTTATGACATTGTCACCATCTACGAGAGTACCGACATTTCCTGTAACGAACAGCACGTTAGGATCGGTTACAACTTCACCGTCTTTGCTTGCCATCCAGGCATACTCGATGAGGTTGGACGTTTTGAGATTGATCTCGGCAGAAACAGCGCCGACTGAAAGGACCTCCAGTTCTACACCTGGCACAACAGGGGTTGTACCGACGCAACTGGAAAGAATGCCTGCAACAGATACTAATGCAAGCATTAGGGAGGTTAAAGTTTTTCTCATTTGCACATATATTTTAATCGTGTCTATTTCAATGAATTACACAAACCACTATGGGTAATCATAGACAAAAAAATCGGTTGCAAAGTTACGATTTACAACCGATTTTGCAAATATTTTTGGTGCTTCTATGTACCGAATAGTTTGTTAAAAGTTTAACAATTATATAATTTTCAATTACTTACGTATATAATAGCCCGTTTTGGGGTAGCTTTACACCTCCTCGTAGACTGCATAGAATCACAAAGCGAAAGTCACCGACTGGTCCCCTACGGATGCCCTGAACTCGCCCGGCTCAAGAACCCAGTTCAGATCCTCATTCACGAAGGCCAGGTCGGCAATCCTCACGGAGAGTTCGATATTCTTTGATTCTCCAGCCTCCAGGGAGACCTTCTCAAATGCACGCAGCCGTTTGATGTCTGGAGTCAGAGTGGCCACCAGATCCGAAATAAAAAGCAGCACTGGCTCCTTCACAGCACGATCGGAATTGTTGGTCAGGGTAACCCCGAACCTCAGCACATCCCCCTTCTCCAGAAGTTTCAATTCAGAAACCTTGACATCGGAGTAGGAAAGTCCGAAGCCGAAAGGCCACTGCACAGGGGTGTTCGCATCGTAATTGTACGCACCGGCCATCGTTTCTACATATTCACAAGGCTTGCAGTCGTAGGTGATGAACGAGCCGTGGTACTTCGGATAGGTATACGGAAGACGGCCGGAGAAGTTGGCCTCACCTGAAAGCAGGTTGGCAAGAGCGTCTCCTCCATAGTTGCCTGGAAGGAATGTCTGGACGATGGCAGCAGACTGCGGGACGATTGAGTCGATTAGTCTCGGACGACCCTCGTTCAGAACGAGGATGACCGGCTTTCCGCTCTGCTGAAGGGTGCGGACCATCTCGAGCTGGTTTGCAGAGAGATTCAGGTCATCGATATTTCCTGGTGTTTCGGTGTAGGAATTCTCACCCACAAAAGCGATGAGCACATCCGCGCGGGCAATCTTGTCGGCCGTTGAATTTCCGTCTTCGGCAAGTGTCTGCGGCACCTGATGGTCGATGCGGAAATCATTGTCATCGTAGCGGACCATCTGGCTGTACTCTACGTTCTCCGCTCCGAATTTCTCACGCAAAGCCTCGTAGAAAGACCTGCAAGCACCAATCTGCCTGACAATCTCATCGGTTTTGTGGCCCTGCCAGGTGTAGGACCATCCACCGTTCATCGGACGGAAATTGTCCGCATTCGGTCCGCAGACAAAAATTTTAGTGCCCTGTTTCAGAGGGAGAATGGAATTTTCATTCTTTAGAAGAACCATACACTCCTCGGCAATCTTCACAGCCTCCTGTGCATAGCCCTCGCATCCGAACGAACGGTACATCGACTTCAGGTCATGGGGCTGCATTTTGTTCTGCCTGCCTTTCTTGCGGGGAGCCTCGTAAGGGATATCCCAGGTTTCGCGGTCCATCAGGCCCACACGGATTTTCAGGCGAAGGATGCGGCGCACAGCGTCATCGATTCTTTCCATCGGAACCTTGCCCTCATGCACAAGTTCGAGAAGAAGGTCACAGAAATCAGTGGAATATGGATCCATCGTCATATCTATTCCTGCATTGATTGCCATAGCGATGGCTTCCTTCTTGTTTGCAGCCACTCTGTCTCGTTTCCAGATATTGTCAATGTCAGCCCAGTCGGTGACTATCATGCCGTCCCAGTCCAGACCCTCCTTCAGCCACTCTGTCAGCAGACGGCGGTTGGCGTGGAAAGGAACACCATTGTTGTTGGCTGAGTTGACCATTATGCTGAGGGCCCCTGCCTCGCAGCAGGCCTTGAAAGGCTGGAAATATTTCTCCATCATTTCCCTGTAAGTCACGCTTGAAGGAGTCCTGTCCTTCCCGCTGACAGCCGCACCGTAGGCAAGATAATGTTTCAGGCAGGCCGCCACATTGTACATCCCGATGTTGTTCGGATCCTCTCCTTGAAGACCTTTCACAAGAGCTGACCCCATCACGGAATTGACCAGTACATCCTCTCCGAAACTTTCCCAGAGTCGTGGCCAAAGCGGGCTGCGGGCAATATCCATCACAGGTGAATATACCCACGGAATGAGACAGGCGCGGCTTTCGTAGGCCGTGATTTCTCCAATCCGGCGGCTGATTTCAGGGTTGAATGATGCCCCCTGACCGATTTCCTGCGGGAATAGGGTGGCACCCCAAGTGTAGCTTGCACCGTGAACCTGGTCCACTCCGAAAATCTGCGGGACTCCACACATCTCGAGCGAGGCGGCATTCAAAGTTCGGATAACATCGGCCCACACTTCAGGAGTTTGGGCAACACCCTCGGGAACATTCAGGATGGACCCCACCTTGTACTTTCCGAAAGTGGTGCTGACAGCCTGCGCCGACAACATTCCTCCGGCAAGTGATTCACCGGACTTGTTGCTGGCGACATTGCCGTCACTCGAATTCTGGGCGACCTTGTCAATCGTCAGTTCGCACATCTGACCGATTTTTTCCTCAAGCGTAAGCCGTGAGAGTATGGCCTCGACCTGAGCCTCAACATTCTCGTCACGCCGGATGCACTGCGCCGAGGCGGTGGAAAAGAATAGCGAGAATATTGAATATACAGAAATGACATAAATTAATTTTTTCATATTCACCAATTTATATATTTATTTCTTAATAGGATATTTATAAATCAGCAGGAGCATTATGAGCACCACGGCTGCAGGGATGAGGC
>CAMBRR010000093.1 GCA_945870315.1 uncultured Bacteroidales bacterium | reverse complement strand
TTTCTCAGGCTCCATCCCAACATTGCTTCCCTTGATACGTCCTCCCTTGTCAATGATTCGCGGGTTGTGGACGTGACAAAGTATCCGGATATGCAGGAGTTGATGTGTGTAGCCGATGTCCTGATTACTGATTATTCCAGTTCTATGTTTGATTTTCCTCTGCTCCACCGGCCTTGTTTTCTATATGCTACCGATGTAGAGGATTATGACAGAGGATTTTACTATAAATTTGACGAGTTGCCTTTCCCTCTTGCAAGGACACAGGAACAACTCGTCTCAATAATAGAATCATTCGATGCGGACGCTTATTCAGCGGCTGTGGAGACTTTCTGCAAGGAGAAAGTCGGTCTTCTGGAGAAGGGAACCGCCTGCGAGGGAATCGCCCGCTGGATGGCCGGTTTCAGAGGTTGAATTCGATATACCTTCTGATGGCATCCTGGCAGACGGGGCAGAAGATTGGAGCGAGGTTGGTGTGCATCCTGCAGTCAGGGAACGGCCTCCATACCCCTTTGGACTGATATCCGCCTCCTTCATATACCCCGACGAACTTTCCTGCATCCTCTCCGGAAGCAATCCTCTTCCACAACTCTCCCTTGTCCATCTGCGCTGTCGGAACGGATGTACCTTCGGGCAAGAGATGCTCCCATTTGCTGTGGAAATCAACCATAGTTGTGATGTTCTGTTCCCATGGCTCTGCATCCGGATAGTAATAATCCACATATTGGTCGTCATAATAGTATTCATCTGCGAGTCCGGCGAAACTATGTCCGAATTCGTGGACTACCACAGGTTTGAATTGTGGGTGGTGGGCTGTCGTCAGAGTGTAACAACCGTAGATGCCTCCGCCGCCATAAGTGTCTGTGTTTGCGAGGATTATGATGTGCTCATATGGAAGTCCCGACAGGCAGTCATTCACCTTTCTGAGCCTTAGGGTAGTAAGATACCGGTCTGAATAGAAGGTGCTGAAATGGGAACCGAGTGCGGTGTCCTTCCATATCCCTTCATACGGGACGCTCACTCCGCTCTCGTTGGATTCAAGTGCCACTGCTATGAAATTGAAGCGGTTGCGGTATGTCTTGAATGGCTCGTAGGAGAGGATTTCCTCCATCGCCGTGCGGGCGTCTTCAAGGAAAACATCCTGTTCTGCAGCGGTATAACCTTCAGCTACGATTGCTACGTCAATGCATTCCTGAGTGGTGCCGTTCTCAAGCAGTTTGAAACAAGGAGCCTTGCATACCGGCTTGCGGCGTATGAGAATGTCCTTTGGATCGACTTCGTGAGTGAATGATGCAATGGTTTCTCCTTTGAATCCGAACAGTTCTACCTTGATTTCCACTTGTTCACTTGGCATAGGGAGGAGGAAGGTGGCCTCGAAGGACCTTTTTACCCTTGTGGCTTCTTCTGTTGTGAGCCATTCCTGAAACAGGGTGGAGAAACTGTTGATATATATAAGGTGTCCGTCAGTGGCCGAGCGCATCGAAATCTGTCCGTTTCCTCTAAGGATCAGACTGTCAAGATTGTGGCGGCGTCCTGCCCAGGTGTCAAAGCAGGAGATTTCGTCAAGAGCTATATCCTGGTATTTGTCAGTTCCGCTGAAAGTGTAGTCAATTCTCAGCGTTTTGTCAAGAAGTGTTTGTGCAGATAGGCTCATTGATAAGGAGGCGACTGCCAAAACGACGGCAAATAATCTAAATCTTTGCATATAATTAATTTTTTTGCGAATCTACACTTTTTTTGGAATATTCAGTAATCCTCAAAAATTAAGCTGCATCATCTTTGAAAATCTTTCCTGTCCATATTTCCTCCGACCTCGAAAATCTAATTCAAATCTGGCGCAACTTATTTTTTCATATTACTAAATCTGACACAAATTTGCTGTCTGGTTGTTTTGTGTGGGCATTGGTATGATAGTTGATGAAGGCTCCACCCTGGTTGGCTGCGAAGTTATGCCTGACTTTAATATGTGATTTTGTCGGAAAGTCCTTTATAATATGTTTTTTTTGTCTATCTTTGCGGCCCTTTTCAGTAATGAATTGAAGATGAATTAAATAAAAATATAAAACTATGTATTGGACACTTGAACTTGCATACAGACTGGAGGATGCTCCCTGGCCTGCAACCAAAGATGAACTGATCGATTACGCCAACCGTTCCGGCGCCCCTCTTGAAGTCGTTGAAAACCTCGAAGAACTTGAGGACGATGGCGAAATCTATGAATCCATTGAAGATATCTGGCCTGACTATCCGACCAAAGATGACTTTTTCTTCAACGAGGAGGAATATTAATGCGTTTTTAAGCGCGGAATATTTGTAAAGTAATCCCTGTTAATCTATCTGATTAGCAGGGATTTTACATCAGTATAATACTCCTGGATTTTAATACAGGTGCTTATCCTCTAAACTTATTATTGTTTTATGTCGATTTGGCTACAGATATTTAGTCGGAATTTATTCCTTTTTCTGAAAGCCTGGCAATCTTCTTTGGTCGAGAAATTAAATTGCGGATGTGCCTTGTTTGCTGCAGTTGCAACCCTATATCTGAAGTCCTCCAAAACGTGATTCTGCGAGAAAATCTGGATTGTACTCTCCAATTGTGAGATAGCCTTTTGTCTCCAATTCGCCATCTGATCTTTCAATTCGATGAAATGAATATCCTTCTTTGGAGACTTGTCTGGCGTATAAATCATAGCATCGCACATACTGACATCCTGTCCGAGAGTGTCCTTGACGATAATGTTATGATCTACCGGAACAAATTGCACCAAAACATTTGCCGGATTGCTCACTTCTGCAATAATCAGGCTTGGATCATTTGTGGTGAAGGCCATTCTATTATCATCGGACAAACCAAATGAGGAATCATCTCTGGCAGTTTCTGTGAGGTATTTCGGATCAAAGAAATTTATATCCATTACATATCCTCCACATCAAGCAAGTCATTAAACATATCATTAGTCTGAGCCAAAGACATATTCAAATAATTGCTGTCTGATGGCAATCCTCCTCTCATTGGCAGCAGCATCACTTCTCCTTCTTCCGTAATCTGATAAATGTTCAGTCTGTCTGCATCAATATACGCATCCTTGCATACAATATCATTCATTGCCTTGGCAACTTCCTCCTTGTTGTTTGAAGCGTTGTATATTGATGACGCCTTGACTGCAAGTGTCAGATAATCCACAATATATGGACTATGAGTAGTCAGGAAAAGACGATTGCCGTCCAAACGATTGCACTGAGCGATCAGATAGTACAGAATCTCTTTCTGGCTTGTTGGGAAAAGGTTCTGTTCAACCTCTTCCACAATGTTTATGAAGTACGAATAACCATATCTCTGAGAAAGATTGCTCAGCATAGCATCCTTCACATCTTCTGAAAGATCTTTGGACATAATGCTTTCAACTTCCTTACGGAGTTTCTGCTTCTCCTCATTGGTCAGTTGAGTGTCTTTCTTCTCAATGATAAGGTCGGTGAGATACTTCGATACAAGGCACAACGGCAGCAATGACTGATATCCGCTTGATGATTCGGATACTCTTATTCTGAAGTTATTGCCATTAAGCCACGAAATCTTGTTCAACTGGTCGTATTCAAATGATACAGGATGTGATGACAATGGCAGGTTGAATTCCTTTAACTTGCCTTTAGCCATTTCATAGTCATCAAGGAATGCCAGAAGATTTTCCGGAAGCCCTTTCAGAGCACTCGGCTTTTCTGAGGCACTCAAAATGTTTCTCTCCGCAGGAATATACTCGATTTTCGGTACAGTGAAATCCACTCCATTGGTAAATGAAAGTTCCATTTTTTTGTTCCTGTACTCAAAAGTATAATGCTTGCCCTGATATTTCAGATAGGTGCCTTCGTGGAAATATGATGAAATCCTATGAAACTCGCAGAACTTCTTGTTTTCGAACTTTCCACGTGTTATCTGAGATTCTGTTATATTATGCCTTACAAGACTCTTTTCAAGCCAAGAGAACATTGAAAAAAGTTTTGCCAATGAACTCTTTCCTGTACCTTGCGTACCGATGACTACGGTGAACTTTCCGATTTCAACATCTGCTGATGAAATCGGGCCAAAGTCTTTGATTATAAGGCGTGTCGTCATAAAAGAATCAGTTTTATTGCAAAAATAGCATTTTTTCTGCAAGTCGGCAAAAAACGTTCTAATAAGTCCATACTTCAGTCAGTTGGAATCATTGATATGACCAGCAAAACAGACTGCATCCAATATTGTCTGGACAGGGTGAAACAAGAGGTTGGGAGTTTTGACCCAGATGAGTTATTCAATGTGGCAAGCAGGACAGCAGATGTTCGTTTTGTTTGGGTTTGTCCGTAAATCCCGGCTTTTTCCGGACGAATCACCCTTCTGAGTGTGAAGGTAATGTTTGTTCGCTCCAGGCACATAGGATGCCATCTGCTGGGTATGATCAAAATGTCCAGGACCAAGTATGACACGACCGATGGAGTCATGACGGCGAATGCCAATGCCGTCCGAAGGGCATTCGAGGCCCTACAACCGGCGGCCCAGATCACTTGCGAAACTGAACTTCATAATAGTGCTCAATGAATGTAGATATTTTCCTTTTTAACATAGAGTTCGCATTTTTCCAAAGAGTTTTAGTGTACAAATATGCAATTTTCCAAAAAATAATCCTTCAGTTGTACCAGACACGTTTAAATTTGTAATTCAGTCCCGGTTCAGTGACACCTTGCTAACACACAATTAAGCCTTGATTTGGAAGTCCTTTCCTGAATCAAGGCTTGTTCTTTTAGACTATGTGTAAGGTGTAAAGATCAGTATAGGAATCCAAAAGCCCAAAGTGGAATTTTGTTGCCGGCTGCCATATCGATGTCATCTACCGCGAGAGCTGCCTTGCCCTTGTCTTCATCGCTGATTTGGGCCATTCCTTTACTTGCACCACCGACTTCTAT
>CAMBRR010000092.1 GCA_945870315.1 uncultured Bacteroidales bacterium | reverse complement strand
ACGACCAGCTCCCTCTGAACTCCCCCAGGGTCGGAAGGCAGCAAGGGTAGGAGGTTGTAGCGGTGCGATGTGCTAAGCTTTCCCTTTTTTTTGTTTCCAGACAGACACTTCGGCTTGTTCCATGGTCAAATCCGCGATTCTGCTCATCTACACCGGTGGTACGATCGGTATGAAGAAGGACCCGGTCACTCAGACACTCCGGCCTTTCGATTTTTCCGGTATTCTTGATGAAGTTCCTGAACTTCAGAAGTTTGCACTCAAAGTCGATGCCTACAATTTCGACCCTCCGATCGATTCTTCCGATGTGGAGCCTTCCCGTTGGGTGGAGCTTGCGCGGCTGATTGAGTCCCGGTACGACCAGTATGACGGCTTTGTCGTCCTGCACGGAACTGACACCATGGCCTACAGCGCTTCTGCCCTGAGCTACATTTTCGACGGCCTTTCCAAACCGGTCGTCTTTACCGGGAGTCAGCTTCCGATCGGTGTCGCGCGGACTGATGGCAAGGAGAATCTTATCAGCTCCGTGGAGATTGCCGCTGCAAAGGATGCCGATGGACGGGCGATTGTCCCTGAAGTGAGCATCTATTTCGGTTCGAAACTGATGCGGGGCAACCGGACCACCAAGTATGATTCCGAGTGTTTCGAGGCATTCGCTTCTCCGAACTGTCCGCCTTTGGCTGATGCCGGAATCAACATCCGCTATGCCTCCAAGGAGATTCTCCAGCCGTCCGGCCATCCTTTTTCTGTCCATCCGTCACTTGACACGAGGGTTTCCATCCTGAAGATCCATCCCGGAATCACTCCCGGGATTGTGCGCAACATCCTTCTCGGAGATGAAACCAGGGCTGTCATTCTTGAAACTTTCGGTGCCGGAAATGCCCCTTCGCGCGGCTGGTTCATCGATTGTGTGCGCCAGGCAGTAGCTTCGGGCAAGATTCTGGTCAATGTCACCCAGTGCCCTGCCGGCCGTGTCGACATGGACATCTATGAGACCGGCAAACAGTTGAAGGAGGCCGGAGTCTTTTGCGGCTATGACAGCACCACCGAGAATATGTTGGCAAAGCTCTTCCACCTCCTTGGCGAGTCCGACGACCGCGAGTGGATAGGCAGGATGATCCAGACGCCCCTCCGTGGGGACATCACTGTTTGAGCTATTTGCCCTCCTCTGCCTGAATTATAGCCTTCGGCAATTGCCCAATCTGTACTGCACAGGATTGCATCATTGCCTGCATGGTACAAGCAACTTGTGTTTGTGCCATGCAATGGGGATGAAACTGCCCGTACCGGGTCGGGGAAGTGCTATCAGGAGAATGAATGACTTTGTGCTGCCTGGAATAGAGTCTCATATCCGCTCCAGGCGACGATTGTGTCTTTGGGAATATCAATAATGGGAATAAAAGGGAATGCCTCAAGGAATGCTTTTTCTGAGACTCTTCCGTCGCTTGGGGATAAGGATTCATCCTTCTCCAAATACTCCCAACACATTTCGAAATACAAATCCAAATAAAGAAAATACTGTGTGCGATACTTCCTTTCAGCAGGCATAGTGTTAATGCATGCCAGAAAAGAATTGCCAAGTTTCCTGCTGTCCTTTAACAAGTCGTAAACCCTCTTGCTCAACTGCTCTCCGTAAATCCCATCTGATATCTCAAATAAAGATTGCAACAATGCAAAATCGTAAACGGTGAACTCTTTCTTGTTCCAGAACAAGACTTCTTTCCCTTCTCCTTCTTTATCAGTCCAGAGGTAATTAAGCAAATCATCCCGGTAATTGCTTTGTAGAATTGAATCCACGATAGTGCAAAAGTCACCAGGGTTGTCTGTTTGTGCTGGAACTTTGTCTACTGTTTTAAAGACAAATCCGCTGATAACAACGATGGAAAGTGCCAATAGTACTGTTAGCCTAGATTTTTTCATCTATCCTCTGTATTGAAATATGCCCCAATAGGGTGAATATTGTATTACTGTTATAATTGATGGGTTAATTTCTCCACCGTTATATGAAATAGACTCTTTTGTCTCTTTTCTATCAGAGAACTCAATTGCCTCATCTAAATCATTCTCAACATACAAATCTCCTTTTGTTTCGGAAATGTCTTGCAACTCAAGCCATTGAGTCAGTTCGTATAGTTCCTCGATGTCTTCTTCTGAAATTCTAATGCAACCTTTAGTGTCTACCAAGAACGTTTTTCGATTACGACCTACATGAAGGTGCATTCCTTGACGCATACCGGCTGCTTCGCCATCCAAGTATAGTAGTGCTAGTAAGTACTTTTCGCCATAACTATTCGTTGGGTATTTCGTGTCAGGTCCAGTCTTCCTCCATTCGATAATTTTATAATGTCCGGTTGGAGTGTCTGAATTAGTAATCTGCCGGTTTCGATGTCCACCTCGTACTTTTACTACTGTTGAAAAGAATGCTTCTCCTTTATTGGTATATGCTGTTAAACGTGCATATGGATTATTATTTCGGTCTTGATGTGCGGATATTTTTATATCCCAGGTGCCTTCTATGTCAACGTTGTTAATAGGATTAGAAGAACAAAACGCCATTTGAGAAATATAAGGTTTCTGCTCCGCGAGGGGATCCGGGCAGAGCCAGCGGGCGGTGCGAGAGTCGTGGAGTCGTGCTCCGAAGTCGTAGTAGGGGATTGCGGGGTTGAAGAAGGACTGGTCTTCCTTGCCGGAGAACCGCCACCGGTTGCCAGGGTCGGTCAGGGTCTGGGTGGACGAGCCTCCTGTGAGGTCCCAGCGCTTTCCGAACGGGAGGAAGTCGTTGGTCTCGAGTATGTCCCCCGTGGCGCCGTCAACCACTGTCCGCACACTTCCGAGGTGGTCCCTCAGGTAATGCCGCACCTGGTAGGTTCCACCGCTTGCCGATTCTCCGCCATCCTGCCTCACAATCGCACCTCCTGTCGTCAGTGCGCAGTCGAGCGTCAGAGTTCCGTCAGTTGCCTTTGAATATATCAATGAGCCCCGGTACTGGACTCCGGACCCGTCGCCTCTTTGGGCACAGAGCCTTGTACCGTCCGATAGATAAGCATATTCAGCCAAAGTTGTATCGCTTGAAGAGATTCTTTCAGTGAGATTGAGCATGTTGTACCCGAGATCGACCCCGGCCAGACCGTCATGGGGCATATCATATCAAGGCATTTCAGGATACCATTTCTGATATTCAGGAACAGACGATGGAATATACTTCTGGAAAACTGCAGCAAGCGAATCAATCCATGGCAGCAGATGATCCAGTCCATTAGTACTATCGTCAAGTACTTCTTGCACGATGTTGTCAGTTAATGAGCATAACATCAGACAGTTGCCTTTATTGGAATATCCTCCGGCAGTCATTCCGTTGTATGTAAAGCAATAGAATGTCCCATCACACAAATCCACATTTGCTTGATAAGAGGATGAAATGACTATTGTCTTGAACAACTGTGTTATCAACCTGTCTTCTTCTTTGGAAAGCCTCATTGACGCATGTTTAATAGGTTTATTCAAATTCGGTCGTGAAAGTATTTTGACCTTGATTTTCCGTATTCCAGGGCTATACGTCAAGAGTGTATCATAATTTTCAAAGGATGGAGAGATAATCACTGAAATGAAAGATTTGCTCGCGACCTTTGAGAGATAATAATCTGCTGGAAGACTATCGGGACATAGCACTTCTTGACCAAGAAGAGGAGTCAAGATCGAGATGAACAGTAATGCAGACAAATAGAGCTTTTTACTCATATAATTTTGATGATTTGCTAATCTTCTACAGCAGATACCTATCAGGATAGAAGCGAATGTCAAGACCATTGCGGTCGTAAAACTCCTCTGTCAGCTGTCTCATACTTGGGATAACGGACTCGAGAAATGGTATGTCATTCCTGATGACCCCTTTGATGATTTTGCAGATGATGGATTGCATCTCTTTGCAGTTACCGTTTGTCCGTTTGCCGGGTATTCTGGCCGCAAACTCCCGGTACTCGACGACAATATCCTTTTGGGCATCGATTTTATCGTACGACAAATATGAAGATGCCATGACAGCTGCCATGAACAAATCTTCCATACAGATGCGAATTTCTCGTGGCAGGACTTGCGAAGAATATAAGCCGATTTGTTCAGAGAAATCAAAATTATAAACAGATACGTACGCTGAATAGTCCTCAACGCAATAATACATAATAGTTTGTGTCCGTTTTTTAACGTCGGGTAGAACTGTCATGAATAGAGACCGTTTGCCTTCTGGAACGGATAGTTCCAACAAGTTATTCTCATAGTGGCAGGGACACAAGAAAGATTGTGCCTCACATCGGATGGATGTGATTGATAATGCCACAAATAATGTTAAAACTCTCTTGTTCATAGCTGTTCAAAAGTGCTATTTGAGATTCTCCTTTCGTTTGAACATTGCATCAATCCACTCATATACGGCAAAAGAATTCTTTGCATTGTCATATCTCCAGAATTCTTCTCGAGCAGGGAGATATACAAACCATAAAGGTTCTATCTTATACTTTCTGTTCAAGTTGTTCATTGCTGTTTTATCTCCTTTTGTGCTTTGTTCATTGAATCCAGAAGGAATTGTATTTTGAGGGTGACTATGAATAACAGACAGGACTATTTCTTCTCTGTCTAGAAAATGCTCAAGATTGTCGGAAAAATCAATCTGCGACTTGTGACCATTAGTAAATACGTTTACAATATCAAATGTCATTCCGTCAGTTGACCCTTGAATCATACCAATTTCAATATCGCAATTATTAGCCAGAAGCATAAATAAAGACATGCTAGCCTCTGCATTATTGGACATAAATGATGGATAACTATCAGATAATGTTTCTAATGAAAACGTACCATACTTATACTTAGCAGAAGCAGTAACAGTTTTTTCTGTATCATTGTATATTGTAATTATATCTGCTTCATTATTTGGTATTGTTGAGATGATCCTTCCCGTGACACTAATTCTCCAATCTGTCAATCCATTGATGTCAATGTTGTTAATAGGATTAGAAGAACAAAACACCATTTGAGAAATATAAGGTTTCTGCTCCGCGAGGGGATCCGGGCAGAGCCAGCG
>CAMBRR010000091.1 GCA_945870315.1 uncultured Bacteroidales bacterium | reverse complement strand
TTGTTTTGATATGGGAATCAAGAAGAAGGCAAATAACCTGAAAGCATTCATAAAAGAAGGGGTTTGGGATATTGACCTGGATGAATTGTCCAAGGCCAGGGCGAGGTTTGTGAAATACCTGAAGGTCCTTCTGATAACCATCAGGACCTTCTCTGCTGAGAAAATTGGTTTCCAGGCTGTTGCGCTCAGTTTTTTCTGTACTATGTCAGCAGTCCCGTTCATTGCTATTGCCTTTGCCGTCACGGGAGGTCTCGGACTTGCGGAAAAGCTCAAGGAACTACTTTATACATATTTTAGTAACAGTCAGGAGACCATTGACATAATTCTGACATTTGCGGACAACATCATTGCCACCTCCCAAAGCGGCACAATGGGACTGATAAGTTTCCTCTTGTTCGTTTGGGTTGTAATCTGGATGATGTTTTCAGTGGAGAGGGTGTTCAACAATGTGTGGAAAGTTCGCAAGCAAAGGGCTCTTTACAAGCGTGTACCTGTATATCTGGCAATGTTGTTCATTGCTCCTATGACGGTGCTTGTATTCTTCTTCGGTTCATCCGTCTTCGACAGTTTGCTGGAGTATATAGGTTTGAATGTCACTTCATTCAGCACATTCAAGACAATTCTGACGTGGCTTGTGTCCTGGGTTGTGACGATGCTGACTTTTTCTGCGATGTATAAATTTATTCCGAATGCAAAGGTCCAGTATTCCAATGCATTGAGGGCGGCTCTTCTTTCAGGTACGGCATTTACAGTCGTGCAATATTTATATACGGAAACTCAGTTTTTTGTCACCAGGCTGAACACGGTTTATGGAATGTTTGCAACTGTGCCCCTGTTTATGGTGTGGCTTAATGTCGGATGGTTCATCATCCTGTTCGGAGCAGAGGTTTCATATGCCTTCCAAAATGTAGATAATTATAATATAAGCGATTGATATGGGTAAGATTTCAGAATTCAACCAGAACGACTACGAGGTCATCGCGAGAGATTATGCCTCCTTGAAGGAGGCTGCAATGAAACGGTGCGCTGACCTGTCTGAGCTGGAAGTGGTACAGAAGGCTTTTGAATTTGCCAACCAGGCTCACAAAGGTGTTCGAAGACGTTCCGGTGAACCATATATACTTCATCCCATTGCTGTCGCTAAAATTGTCGTAAGCAATATCGGTCTTGGATACAAATCCATATCAGCAGCCCTTCTGCACGATGTTGTTGAAGATACCGACTATACAGTTGATGATATCCGCAATCTTTTCGGGGACAAGATTGCCTCTTTGGTGGATGGACTCACTAAGATCAAGACTGTGCTGGACAACGAGGACAAGGCGCAGCAGAAGAGTATCCAGGCTGAGAACTTCAAGCGTATCTTGCTGACACTTAATGATGATGTCCGCGTTGTGCTTATCAAGCTTGCTGACAGGCTTCACAATTGCAGGACTATAGAATATATGCCAGAACACAAGAGAGACAAGATATTGAGCGAAACGATGTTCATCTTCATCCCTCTTGCACACCGACTTGGTTTATATGAGGTTAAGTCGGAAATGGAAAACATATGGCTCAGGTACAAGGAACCGGATGCATACAATGAGATAAGCTCAAAGGTCAACAGAAATGTATCTGACAAGGAGAAGGAAATAGATGCATTCATAGCCCCTATTGACAAGGCTCTCAAGGCTGCCGGATTCAAGTTCGAGATCAAGAAGAGGGTAAAAAGTCCTTATTCAATCTGGAACAAGATGAATACCAAGGGAATCACCTTTGATCAGATTTATGACCTCTATGCAGTCCGTATCATATTTGATCCATCCTCTTCTCCGAAGGAAACTGAAAGGGACCAGTGTTATCATATATTCTCAACAGTCACAAGCATTTACAAGTACAAGGCTGACCGTATCAGGGACTGGGTAAAATATCCAAAGAACAATGGCTATGAAGCTCTCCACTGTACACTTATGAGCAACACAGGCATATGGATAGAGGTGCAGATCCGCTCCAAGAGGATGAACGATATTGCTGAAAAAGGCATAGCTGCCCACTGGGCCTATAAAAAGGATGGATTTGCCGAGGAGAATGAAAGCGAGATGGACAAATGGATAACCAAGGTCAAGGATATCCTTGTAAACCCAGACGTCAATGCCCTTGAATTGCTGGATTTGATTCATAATGACCTGATTAAGACAGACATAATGGTCTTTACTCCTAAAGGAGAGCAAAAATCCATCGAGAAGGGAGCTACTGCCTTGGATTTCGCCTATTCTATCCATACCCATATCGGGAACAAGGCGATTGCAGCTAAAGTCAATCTTAGACTGGTGCCTCTCTCCCATGTTCTGAAGACTGGAGACCAGGTTGAAATAATCACAGCGGAGAATGAAAAGCCAAAACGAGAGTGGCTGGAATTTCTCAAGACTCCTAAAGCCAGGAAAATTGTAATAGATTACCTGAAGGGAGAACGTCAGGAAACCGTCCGGATTGGCAAGAAAATGCTTGAAGGACAGTTGGAATCTCTTGGCTACAAGGCAAATGACAAACTGCTCAACCGTCTGATGCAGGCATATGAAATTTTTGATGCCAAACCGGATGAACTATATTTCCGTATAGGAGTGGGAATCATCAATTTGTCCAATCTTCAGGAAGTCCTGAAAAAAGCCTTGTCCAAGCCGGAATCCCCCAAAAATCCTAACTGGCTTTCCTGGTTCAAGCCGAAAGACAAGAAAGAAGAGGAATATATCATCAGCGATGACCCCAGGTCTGCTCACAAATACGTAATTGCATCCTGCTGCAATCCGATTCCAGGAGACAGCGTTGTCGGTTTTTTGGCATCTGACGGTACGGTAACCGTTCATAAGAGAACCTGTAACAAGGCCAATAACCTGGCATCCAAGTTC
The DNA here is from genome assembly GCA_945870315.1 of uncultured Bacteroidales bacterium. Taxonomy (GTDB): domain Bacteria; phylum Bacteroidota; class Bacteroidia; order Bacteroidales; family UBA932; genus Cryptobacteroides. The sequence goes on along the minus strand of CAMBRR010000091.1, from coordinate 2,189 downwards.
GGGGACAAAATAGTGATGCCGCAGTGGGAGAAATCTGCTTCCAGGATGTCCTTCCCGGTAAGATTGGCCCTTAAGGGTGTGGACAGAATCGGTATCATCAATGAAATCACAAGATATATCTCATTTGTAATGAGTGTAAATATCAGAAAGTTCTACCTGGGCACGGAAGACGGTGTTTTTGAAGGTTACATTGACCTTTATGTCCACGACAAAAGCGACCTGGATAAACTCATAAAGAAACTCAACAAGATAGAAGGCATCCAAAGCGTTGTGAGGATGGACCTTGACTAGACAGTATTATGCGAAATAAACTTTCATATCTAATTCCCGGAATACCGGTTATTCTCACCCTTGCGATGGTGATGTTTTCATATTCGTGCGCCAACACCACCACTCCACCTAGCGGTGGCCCCAAGGATACCATTCCTCCGGTAGTCGTCAAACTCAAACCAGAACAGGGTACCGTTAATGTCCCGGTCAAGAAAACAAAACTGGAAATCGTTTTCAATGAATATGTTGTGGTGAAGGATCCTAAGAGTATCTTCCTCTCCCCTCCTCTGGAAAAGATGCCTAAATTCAAGATTAAAGGCAAAGGCATTGTGGTTTCCTTCGAAAGCGACCTGGATAGCAACAAGACCTACACCCTTGACCTGACAAATGCCATTGTAGATAATAACGAGGGCAATGTATTCCCTGGTTTCACCCTGGTTTTCTCCACCGGGGAATCGATTGATTCGATGCTAGTCAGCGGAACAGTTCAGGACTGCAATACTTTGCAGCCTGTCAAAGGAGCGACTGTGATGCTTTACAAGGATCAGGCGGACTCGGCTATTTTCCTTAAGAGGCCAGATGCTGCTGTTAAGACAGATGAGTGGGGATTCTTCTGCCTGAGGAATATACAGGATACGATCTATCGTTTGTACGCAGTGATGGATGAAAACAACGACAATATGTATAATCCTGAAACTGAGTCAGTTGCATTTTTGGATACTCTCATAAGGCCTGTTGTCAAGTTGAATGATTCTCTTCCTGAGATCCAGAAATATGATATGAAGGACACCGCCCTCTGTCTGGCCAGAAAGAGCGAATATGAATTGAATCTTTTCAAGGAAAAACCTTCCAAACAGATGATTGTCAATAAAGAAAGAATTGGGGAAAGGACGGCTTACATAACCTTTATGGCCCCATATGCCAAGATAGATTCCCTTTGGTTCAAAGGGATAAGCCACGACAAGGTCATAACCCAGTTCAATCTACAGCAGGACAGTCTGGAAATCTGGATTAACGATCCAAAGCCTCAGCCGGATACCCTGTTTATGTATGTCAATTACCTCAAGACTGACACTCTCGGAATGTTGAATCCGTTTACGGAAGAGATCAAGTTCGCAAAACCGAGGAAAAGTCTTGCCAAGACTTCCAAAAAAGATATCAAGAAGGAAGATACCACTGCTGTCTTCACCATAGATGCCAAGCCAGAAAACATTGAGCAATATGGCTTTGTGCTTGAATTCAAATATCCTCTTGTTACTGCTCCTTTTGATTCGCTGAGGTTCACCAGTATCAATCCTCGCCAGCAGGAGTCCGTCGGCAAGTTCAAGATTATCCAGGATAGTCTCAATCTGAGGAAGTACACCTTAATGCCTCTTGAGAAGTTGCAGTCAGGATATGAATATATCCTTAAGGTGCCCCATCGTAAATTTGTAGATATCAATGGTTTCTACAACGATAGCTTAGAAGTGAAGGTCTCCCTTCCGAAGGATGACAACCTAAGTTCCATAACCCTTGCCTTGAGCAATGTCAAGAACAAATACATAGTTGACCTGCTTACGGAGAAAAGGGACAAAGTTCTCAGGTCGTTCATCATTGACAGTGATACAAGCTTGTTGTTTCCTTATCTGAAAGCTGGAAAATATTCCATCAGGCTTACAGAAGACATCAACCGGAACGGACTTGTGGACACCGGTATCCTTCTGGAGCACAAACAGCCGGAGAAAGTTCTTTTCTACAAGCTCAAGGATGGTACTTTCTTGATAGACATTCCGGAAAAGACAGACCTTGAACAAACAATCGATGTGGAGGAGATGTTCAGATGAAAAGCTTGAAGAAATTGATATTGATTGCGGGACTTCTATTCTTTGCTGGACTTTCTCTTGACGCCGGTCAAAGGAAGCGTCCTATCGCAGATTCTG
>CAMBRR010000090.1 GCA_945870315.1 uncultured Bacteroidales bacterium | reverse complement strand
GAATTTGGAAGATAGCTTATCCGATTCTCATAAGCCTTGTGATGGAGCAGATGATAGGTATGACCGACACTGCTTTCCTTGGCAGGGTGGGGGAGATTGAGATAGGCGCTTCTGCTTTGGCCGGGGTGTATTATATGGTCATTTTCATGCTCGGCCTTGGCTTCAGCATAGGCGTGCAGATAATAATTGGAAGGAGAAACGGAGAAGGACACTACCGGCAGGCTGGGGAGGTATTCTGGCATGGCTTGTATTTCCTTCTGGCATTGGCGGTGGTGATAACCGCTGCGTCTGAGTGGTTGTCTCCGAAAATAATGGGACTGATAATCAGCTCGAACAATATTTACAACGCATCACTCAGCTATATACGCTGGAGGGTGATGGGTCTTATTTTCGGCTTCTCCACGGCGATGTTCAGGGCTTTCTATATCGGGACTACGCAAACCAAGGCATTGAGTATCAATTCTTTGGTGATGCTGCTATCCAACGTCCTGTTCAACTGGGCGCTTATTTTCGGAAAATTCGGTTTCCCGGCTTTGGGAATTGCCGGAGCTGCCATCGGTTCGACACTTGCAGAACTTGTTTCGCTGATTTTCTTTATCGTCTATACTGCAAAGCGCTGTGATACAGAGAAATACGCTTTGGACAGGCCTGCTAGGATATCGAAGGAAACAATGAAGTCCATATTCTCAGTTTCAGGCTGGACCATGATTCAGAATTTCCTTTCCATCTCCACCTGGTTCATCTTTTTCCTGTTTATCGAACACACAGGCGAAAGGGCCCTTGCCGTATCCAATATAATAAGGAATATTTCCGGCCTGATATGGATGGTGCTTATGGCTTTTGCATCCACTTGCAGTACCCTTGTGAGCAATGCTATTGGTGAGGGACGCAATGACCTTGTTCTGCCCATAGTGGGCAAATTATTGAAAATCAGTTATTTGTTGATTATCCCGCTCTTGCTGCTGTTTTCTTTATTCCCGGAATATGTCATCAGGATATATACGAACATCCCTGATCTGATTGTGGATACTGTTCCATCTTTATGGGTGCTTTGCGCAAGTTACCTGCTGACTGTCCCTGCTTTCATGTTCTTTCAGGCCACTTCTGGAACGGGCAATACCAAGTCTGCCTTTGCCCTTGAAGGAACGGCATTGGTGATATATGTCGTCTATTGTGCAATCATAATCGGCTGGCTGAAACTGGATGTAGCAGTCTGCTGGAGTGCCGAGGCTGTTTATGGAGGGACTATGGCCCTCGTATGTGGCTTGTATCTAAAAAGCCGCCGCTGGCTTGGCCGTACCCTGTAGGGTCTGTCTGTCAGCTGATTTCTACGCGATAATCCAGCCGTCGAGGCGGCGGAGCTGCGAGCTGAAGTTCGCTCCGACCTTGATGACGGTGCGCCCGTCAGACTGCCATGGGAGGGCATAGCCCTTGTCGTCAATTTGCTGCAGGGCCTCTTCGGCTGTGCCGTCGTACTTGAGTTCCATGACATAGATGTACTTGTCGGTTTTCAGGACGAGGTCGATGCGACCATTGCTGGTCTGGTGTTCGGCTTCGATGTAAAGACCGCAGAGGGTTGTCACGATGAACACTACATTCTGGAACCAGTTTTCCGTGTCCTTTGCAATCTGGTCGAATTTGGCGCCTGCAAAGAAGGACTGAAGCCTCTGCATGAAGCCTTCGGCATTGCCGGATTCTATGTCGGAAACGAATTTGCTGATTTCGAATGCTGAGTTTGTAATCTTCTTTGTTGTATAATACCGGAGGAGGAACTTCATGAAGCCATCTTCAACTTCTCTATTCGGGAAGCCGAGCTTATAAATCCCGAATCGGCTGTCATAGTCCTTGATAGTCAGATATCCGCTCTGATAGATAACCGGTATGGGATTGTCATCGTTGAAGATACTTCCAAGCGTGTCCGAATCAGCTTCTATACCCGCCATTTCTTCAAGGTTGTAATCGGCCTTCTGAAGCAGTTCCACGAGGAAGGTCGGAGTACCCGTTTCGAACCAGTAACTGCCGTAGCGTTGTTTTGACAGTGTGTTCAGAATGCTGAACGGATTGTACATACCCGGGGTGTCATAGGTGAAATGATAACCGTCGTAATCAATTTTGAGCTGCTCGTACGCCTGCTCTATCGTTTGGTTATTTGCCTGTGCAAGTCCTTGAATTTCCGTGTCAAAATAACGGTGGAGCTCCTTCTCAGAAATGCCGCATATATCATAATAGCGGTGGTCCATCGATATGTCATCCAGGTTGTTAAGGTCGCTGAACACGCTGACCTTGCCGAACTTGGTGACTCCGGTCAGAATAGCGAACTTGATGCAGGCATCCTGACTTTTCAGCGCACCATAGAAACTTTTCAGCGTGTCCCTGTATGCCTTCTGGAGTTCATCGTTTCCGATGGCCTGAAGCATTGGCTTGTCGTATTCATCTACAAGAATAACAACATTGCGCCCGGTCTTTTCCTTGGCACGGCGGATGATGCCTTCGAATCTAGATGAAAAGTCTGTCTCCTTATCCCAACTCCCGTACAATTTTTCCCATCCTGAAAGCGTTATGTCCAAGATGCTTTCAAGTGCTTCGACACAGTCGTATTTCTTGGTATTCAAGTCCAGATGCAGCACCGGATACTCCACCCAGTCCTTCTCCAGCTCAGCCACAGCCAACCCCTCGAACAACTCCTTCTTCCCAAGGAAATATGCTTCCAATGTGCTGATGAGCAGGCTCTTGCCGAAACGGCGGGGACGGGAAAGAAAATAATATTTCCCCTCCGACAACAATTTGTACATCAAAGCTGTCTTGTCTACATACACAAAGCCATTTTGGCGAATCTCCGAAAAACTCTGTATTCCAATAGGGTACAACATATCCTCAGCAATTTGTTCAACCTGCGAATATACAAATTTTTATCTACTTTCACTAGGAGAGTCTCAATTGAAGATTGCTCCGACCTTGATGACGGTGCGCCCGTAAAACTGCCATTTCCCCGGACGTTTTCATTATGTAAAAAACACTACCTTTGAAGTCCTATTTACGGATGGAGCATAGGCGTTGGGGCAATAGAATACTATATCGAAGGATTCTGCATCTCCTCGTAGAGTGCCACAGGCCCGAGATGCCAAAGTTTGCTAGTCTCATCGGCAAGCCGCGGATAGAGTTCCGAGGAATAAACCCTTCGAAGTGCTTCCATATCGCTGCAAGCGTTCTCCTCTGCATATATGCGTGCCACACCGGCAACGATTCCGGGAAGAAGCAGATAGATATTATCTTGATTTATGTCTGTCATAAAGCTATCCTCCTGAAATCGACAAATGATAATGACTCGAGGGCTTGAGGAGTGTGGAACAGCAGCTGGTCGACAAGGGTATATGTCTTAAGCTCCCGAATGAGTGTCTGTTTGTCTATGAGTCCAGACTCAAACAAGGCAAACTGAGCATATACGCGGTCATTGCGATTGGCATAGACAAAGTCCACCCACTCCTCAGAAGGCGAGTCAAACCAGAGTGTGTTGGCTTTCCGGATGGCATCGATGTCAACTTCGTAGATATTGACGTATGCTTCGTTCTGGTCTTTTCTCAAGCGACGCCTTGCCCACTGTACGGCCTGATCATAGTCAGTGGTCGTGTAAAATCCGCTGCCATAATCAAGAGTGCGGTTGGGTTGGCGTATCTCCGGGAACTCAACTACTTCGATACTTCCGTGATAAAGTTTCATTTGCCAGGTCTGTTTAAATATTCATCAATCTCTTCAATCAGCCATTGGTGGCTTTGGGTGTGCAACACTTCATAATTGTTGGAAAGATAATTGACAACACCCTTGTCAAAGAAGAGTTTCGCAACATTCTCCCCTTTCAGCCCCTTGGCTGTCTTGTATTGTTCTATACAAAATGCAATGAAGTATGAAATGTTGTCTGTAGCCATATTCAAATTGGTTTATAAATACTCTGCCAAGTAACACGCAATCTCTACAAAAAGGCCTATTATTACGCAATTATCCAGCCGTCGAGGCGGCGGAGCTGCGAGCTGAAGTTCGCTCCGACCTTGATGACGGTGCGCCCGTCAGACTGCCATGGGAGGGCATAGCCCTTGTCGTCAATTTGCTGCAGGGCCTCTTCGGCTGTGCCGTCGTACTTGAGTTCCATGACATAGATGTACTTGTCGGTTTTCAGGACGAGGTCGATGCGACCATTGCTGGTCTGGTGTTCGGCTTCGATGTAAAGACCGCAGAGGGTTGTCACGATGAACACTACATTCTGGAACCAGTTTTCCGTGTCCTTTGCAATCTGGTCGAATTTGGCGCCTGCAAAGAAGGACTGAAGCCTCTGCATGAAGCCTTCGGCATTGCCGGATTCTATGTCGGAAACGAATTTGCTGATTTCGAATGCTGAGTTTGTAATCTTCTTTGTTGTATAATACCGGAGGAGGAACTTCATGAAGCCATCTTCAACTTCTCTATTCGGGAAGCCGAGCTTATAAATCCCGAATCGGCTGTCATAGTCCTTGATAGTCAGATATCCGCTCTGATAGATAACCGGTATGGGATTGTCATCGTTGAAGATACTTCCAAGCGTGTCCGAATCAGCTTCTATACCCGCCATTTCTTCAAGGTTGTAATCGGCCTTCTGAAGCAGTTCCACGAGGAATGTCGGAGTGCCGGTTTCGAACCAGTAGTTGCCGTAACGGCGTTCGCTCAATGTCCAAAGAATGCTGAAAGGATTGTACATTCCTGGAGTGTCGTAGGTGAAATGATAGCCGTCATACTCCTCTTTAAGCCTGTCATAAGCCTCTTCTTTTGTCTGATTGTTCATCTGAGCCAATTGACCAACTTCATCATCGAAATAATGATGAAGTTCTTTTTCAGTAATACCGCACAAATCGTAGTAATATTGGCTCATAGAAATATCCTTCAGGTTGTTCAGGTCACTGAACACGCTGACCTTTCCGAACTTGGTTACACCTGTCAGAAGGGCGAACTTGATGCAGGCATCCTGACTTTTTAAAGCACCGTAAAAACTTTTAAGCGTATCCCTGTACTCCTTCTGAAGTTCATCGTTCCCTATGGCCTGAAGCATTGGCTTGTCATATTCATCTACCAGTATGACGACATTCCTGCCAGTCTTCTCCTTTGCTCGGCGGATGATGCCCTCGAATCTCGTCGGAAGACTCTTCT
>CAMBRR010000089.1 GCA_945870315.1 uncultured Bacteroidales bacterium | reverse complement strand
CATATCCGGCGAAACCATTCGTCAAGTGGGTTGGAGGAAAGACCCAGCTTCTTGAGGATATCAAGAAAGCATTGCCTATGGATATGGCTCACCGGAAAAATGTGACGTATGTAGAACCATTTGTCGGCGGTGGAGCAGTCCTTTTCTGGATTTTGCAGGAATATCCCAACATCACTAGAGCGGTCATCAACGATATTAATGCAGAGCTCATCTGTACATATCGAGTTATTCAAAATGATGTTGATAACCTTATCATCGAACTTAGACGGCTTCAAGAGCAATATCTTCCACTTAACGCGGAGGCTCGCAAGGACTTTTTTATGACTCAACGCGAGCGTTTCAATGAAGCAGCAAAGACAGACTTTGAAACAGCAGCTCTGTTTATCTTTTTGAATAGAACTTGTTTCAATGGCCTCTACAGAGTAAATTCAAAGGGTAAGTTCAATGTGCCCCATGGGCGCTATTCAAATCCCAAAATCTGCGATGAAGAGACATTGAGGGCAGATTCCGCATTACTTCAGAGAGTGGAAATCCTATGCGGTGACTTTGCCCAAACAGGCAGGTATGCCGGGGAGAATGTTCTTTATTATTTCGATCCTCCATATAGACCTTTGACTGAGACCGCAGCTTTCACTTCTTACTCGAAGGGCGGTTTTGATGATGCGGAACAGAAGAGACTTCGAGACTTCTGCGACCAGATAGCGGCAATGAGATCACTTTTTGTGGCCAGCAACTCCGATCCGCAGAATGTTGATAATGATGATGACTTCTTTGATCATCTTTATCGGATGTTTAATATTAAGAGGGTGTCTGCCGCAAGAATGATCAATTCCAAGGGTGATAGACGAGGTGCCATTTCTGAAATAATGATTTCAAACGTTGCCAATGCTTACTGATATGAGGGATTTTGAGACATGGCTATCCACCTTTAGGAAGGTTATAGCCGGGTATAAGTACTATACCGATTTTGAAAAGGTTTACAACAAGGTTGATGCTATTCGTGTAGAGCTCAACATCATGAACACTCTTATAGGCAAGCAAAATATTGAGGATGAATTTATAAATCTCTATCGTAGATACCCCGAGATTTTGAAGTGTATTCCAATCCTTTTGGCGAAAAGAGAGTCAGAAATTCCCACAAAGGATTTCGACGGAGAGCATATTTACAACTTTAAAAGGCCAAACTATGCCATTGAGCAGTACGTGGTTTTTATGCGCGAGACTGGTCTTTTCAAATTGATGTCACAAGGCCACATTCGAAACCTTGTCGACTACGTAACAGGTGTTGAAACAGGTCTTGATTCAAATGCTAGGAAGAATCGTGGCGGAGACGCAATGGAGGATTTAGTGGAAACATACCTTGTCAATGCTGGTCTTGTAAAGGGAGTGTCATACTTCAAAGAAATGTACATCCACGAAATACAAGACAAATGGGGAGTAGACCTATCTTGTATATCAAACGACGGAGACACAGAAAAGCGTTTCGATTTTGTCATCAAGCGTGACAATATGATATACGGCATCGAGACGAATTTCTATACCGGAGGTGGTTCAAAGCTTAATGAAACCGCCCGCAGTTACAAGACTCTGACTATAGAAACTCAAAACCTTGATTATTTTAAATTCGTCTGGATTACGGATGGACTCGGATGGAATTCAGCCAAGAATAATCTGAAAGAGACTTTTGATGTTCTTGAAAATATATACAACATAGCAGAACTCGATGCTGGTATAGTTTCAAAGAAACTCATATAACGGATTTCTCGTTTTTCGATGTATGGTTGAGGCGTATTATAAGTCTGAAGACAAAGATTTTACCCTAATTAAGGGCGATTGTATTGAACTCCTAAACTCTTTTGACTTCAAGTTCGATATGATTTTCGCTGACCCACCGTATCATCTCTCAAATGGCGGCATTAGCCTTCAGAGTGGTCGTATGGTATCAGTCAATAAGGGAGATTGGGATAAATCTAATGGCTATGAAACTGATTACGAGTTTGACAAATCGTGGATTGCCTCTTGTAGAGAAAAGTTGAAGAGCAACGGTACAATCTGGATTAGTGGTACATACCACAACATTTTCTCTGTGGCAAGATGCCTCAATGAACTTGGATTCAAGATTCTTAACTGCATTACTTGGGAAAAGACGAATCCTCCACCAAATATCTCCTGCAAGTACTTTACATATTCTGCAGAATACATCTTATGGGCACGCAAAGAGCCGAAAGTTCCTCATTACTTCAACTATGAATTGATGAAAGAAATTAATGGAGGTACCCAGATGCGCGATGTATGGAGACTTCCGGCTGTTGCACCTTGGGAAAAATCCTGTGGAAAGCATCCTACCCAAAAACCGCTCTGTGTTCTGGCGCGTATTATTCAGGCCTCGACAAAGCCCGGAGCTTGGATTCTTGATCCGTTTACTGGCGGGAGTACAACCGGTATAGCAGCGACACTCCTTGAGCGCCGTTTCTTGGGCATCGATCAGAGCGATATATTCCTTGAACTCAGTAAAGCACGAAGGGAGGAACTCAAAGATGTAAAGAAACGTATGGAATATCTTGGGCGCCTTCAAAAACAAGCTAAACTATTTGAAGATAATGAGGTCAGGGTACTCTATGATAAACAAAACTACTACGGTCCAGACTTGCCTTTTTTGTAGCAAAGATACCTTAATTTATATTATATCTGTAATTTTGCAGGCGTTTGAACAGATAATTATGGTGTACAGGCAATTGTCAAAAGAAGAATACTCCGATTTGGAGTCAAGGATACTCCATGAGGACAACCATATCCTCATATTCAATAAGAAAAGCGGGGAAATTGTCCAGGGAGACAAGACGGGAGACGAACCTCTGTCGGAAACTCTAAAAGCTTTCATTGCAAACAGGGATGACAAACCGGGGCAGGTGTTTATGGGGGTACCTCACCGTCTGGACCGGCCCGTGAGCGGAATTGTCGTATTTGCCAAGACTTCCAAGGCTTTGGAAAGGCTTGCAGCTATGTTCAGGGACGGCAATGTACACAAAACCTATTGGGCCTTGTGCTGCAATGCTCCAGCTGTACCTGAGGGAGAACTGACAGACTGGATGGTGCGGAATGAGAAGCAGAACAAGTCCTATATCACCAGGGAAAGGCCGGATGCAAAGCTGGCACGCCTGCGCTACAGGCTTGTGGGCCATAGCGACCGTTACCATCTGCTTGAAGTGCAACTGCTCACAGGCCGCCACCACCAGATCCGCTGCCAGCTTTCCGGTATGGGATGCCCGATAAAAGGGGACCTCAAATACGGCGCACCACGCTCCAACAGGGACGGAGGCATCTGTCTCCATTCCAGAAAGGTGAATTTCATACATCCTGTGAGCAAGATGGAGATTGAGGTTGAGGCCCCGCTTCCGGCATCCTGGCCGTCGGTGGAGATTTGATTGTCAGTGGTTTGTGTCAATTAGAGCCTTGTGCAGTCTTTCCAGGGCTTCAATGACAGTGCTGCGCGGGCAGCCTATGTTCATACGCATAAAACCCCGCCCCTGAGGTCCGAACATCTCTCCGTCATTCAGAGCCAGACCTGCCTTGTCCACAAACAGCGAAACGAGTTCACGGTGGTTCAGGCCGAGGTCTCTGCAGTCCAGCCATATCAGGAAGGATGCCTGGGGGCGCAATGGCTTGATGCCCGGCATCTTGTCCTTGCAGAAACTGATGACCGTCTCAATATTCCCTTCCACATACTCAATCATTGCCCGTCTCCACTGCTCTCCTTCCCTGAATGCTGCAATTGTGGCGATGGGGGAAAAGATGGGAGCATCATTGTATTCGTTGGCCCTGAGATAGCCAAAGAACTTGTCCCTCAAAGCCTTGTCCGGCACTATTGCGTAAGAACTGACTATCCCGGCGATATTGAAGGTCTTGGAAGGGGAGCCGAAGGTGATACTGCACTTTGCTGCGTCTTCACCTGCGCTTGCAAATGGGATGTGACGGTTGCCGAACAGAGCCATATCGCAATGGATTTCATCTGAGATAACTATGATTCCCCTTTTGCGGCAGAAAGTTCCGAGGCGTGCCAATGTTTCTGCGTCCCAGCATATTCCTGCCGGATTATGGGGATTGGACAATATAAGCAGACGGCATTTCGAATCGCAGACCTGTGAGAGATTTTCGAAATCCATAGAATAAGTGCCGTCAGGATTCTCCTTCAGGGGATTGTACACCACTTCTCTGTGGTTGCCTTGCGGAACAAGCCTGAAGGGGTGATAGACAGGAGGTTGGATGATAACTTTCTCGTCCGGGGCCACGAAAGCATTGATAACCATTCCTATACCTTTCACTATCCCCGGGATATAGGTAATCCAGTCCTTCTCGATTTTCCATCCGTGGTGGCTTTCAATCCATTGCATCACGGTAGGCCAATAGTCGGCCGGCTCTATGGTATAGCCGAAAATCGGATGCTCAAGTCTTTGGCGTAGGGCATCGACTATGAAGGACGGCGTTGCAAAATCCATATCCGCCACCCACATCGGAAGCAGTCCGTCCTTGCCGAAACGTTCCTGAAGGGCATCTGTCTTGAGAGCTCCGCTTCCCCGCCTGGGGATTATCCTGTCGAAATCATATTTTGCCATAATCAGTCCTCCAAGGCTTGTCTGAGGTCATCGTAAATGTCTTCCACATCTTCCAGACCTATACTCAGACGTATTGTGGTGTCAAAAATGTCAAGTTCCCGCTTTTGCTCGTCAGTGAAATTGCCGAAAATCGTGCTCCAAGGGTGGATGGCGAGGGAGCGGTTGTCGAAGAGGTTTGTGGCCCGTTTCACCAGTTGCAGACGGTTGAGGAAGCGGTAACAGGCTTGCTGACTTTCAAGGTCTATGGTCAGCATCGCACCGTATGTACCCCCGAATTGGGCTTTGGCGAGGCTATGGAAAGGATTGTCCTCCAGTCCGAGATAGTTCACCTTCTTCACTGAGGGCAGTTTTGAGAGCCTGCGGGCGATTTCGAGCGTATTGGATGCCTCCAAATTGTAGCGTGCCTCCAGATTTTCAAGGCCGAGGGTCTGCATATAGGCGCTGTGAGGGGACATATAGCCTCCGAGGTTGAGGAGAATTTCCTTCATTTCGGCTGCGAATTTCTCACTGTCCCCGTATGCAAGTACCAGTCCTCCCACAGTCGTGGCTCCTCCGGACAGATATTTTGTGGTGGAAACCACTTCTATGTCCACTCCGAG
>CAMBRR010000088.1 GCA_945870315.1 uncultured Bacteroidales bacterium | reverse complement strand
AGCCTGCGCAAGGAGATGGCCGATGCTGCCGCTGAGATGGGCAGGCTATACGGCAAATAATCTCCAATTCGTTTGTCAAAACAATGACAAGGTGGTAGCATCATGCTGATGATTTGAATCGAACCAGACACATAATCAATGACTTATAACTTCAATCGTATGGTAAATCCATTGCTTGACAACATATTGAGCGCTCTCTCAGAGGATGCGATAAGGTATTTCTTTCCAGGATACACTGTCACGAAGAAAGACAAGGTAGCAGAAGAGGCTGATCGTGGCAACAGTAGCGGCAACAGAGAAGAAGACTTAGGAAGACGCTTCCGGGGATTCGGACTCGAGGAGAAAACATACAGAGAAATCATATTACCCGTCTGCGATAAGAAAGACGATGCATCATCGTGGCTTCCACTCGGGGATGAAGCAGAGGAAGAACAGGTTATACCAGCAAAAACATGTAAGGCATCCTTCCCATCCAAGGGATCGGCAGAATATGAATGCAGTGAACAGGGAACTGCGGATTCATTGCTCATCGGAAGCAAGAGAGCATTACGAAAGACAGTCCCTGAATATGGTACAGTCGAGCCTGAAGTGGATCCTAAGACAAAGGCGATCATCGATGAAATCGAGGCCCTTAAGATTAAATATGGGATTACCATCGAAGAACTTGAGGCTGTTCTCTCCTACAACGTCAAGCTAAGCCACCTGCGTATCACACGGCACAAGGCTATCATTCTGGACGACTTCGACTGTCAGGAGGTGAAGATGGACACGCTCACCAAAGCCGTGTTCCTCCTCTTCCTTAAACATCCCGAAGGAATCAGGTTCAAGGATCTCTGCGACCACCGGAGAGAACTTGAAAGCATATACCTGTCGATCAGCGGAAGAAGCAATCTGGAAAGTATGCGCAAGAGCATCAGCGACCTGACGGACTCCGTCACCAGCAACTCCATAAACGAGAAGGTTTCGAAGGCCAAGAAGGCTTTCCGCGACGTGGTGGACGAGCGAATAGCAAAGTTCTACTACATCGACGGAAAACAGGGGGCGGCCAAGAGTATTGCCCTTGACCGCTCACTCGTCATCTGGGAATAGTTTCTAGTCCTTGTCCTCTTCCGTGAAGAGGTCCTCCAGTTTCCCGAGAAAACTCTTGGAATCGGCAAGACGTTCGCACATGCAGCAGTTCACTTCCTTGAGGAACTTCTTGCGGGCCTTCTCATATCTGACAGACATCACCACCGTGCCCTCAGGGCTTGCGTCGAAGTTCAACGCGTTGGAGATATTGAGGTCTCTGGCCACCTCGACAGCATCCTGATTGGCACCGATATATGCGAAAGTCCATCCCTTCTCCCTCTGACGGGAGACGAGTTCTTTCACGGCCTTGCCTGAATACTCACAGGAAGAGTTTTCCATACCATCAGTGATGATGGTCACCAGAACTGCGTCACCCTCGTCTATGCTGGAATCAAGGTGAGAGATGGCCAGTCCCATTGCGTCGTAAAGAGGGGTGCATCCGTCAGGACGGTAGTCTGACTTTGTCATATCCTCGACCTTGGATGCAGGAACCCTGTCCCTTCTGGTCTTCACTCCGGCAACTCCATCTCCTTCGAATGTCACGATGGATACATACTGGTTCTGGTCGGGATAGTCCTTCTGGGCATTGCGGATTCCGTTCAAGGTCTCGTTGATGCCGGAAAGGGCCTGGTCATAAATAGAGTGCATGGAACCGGACTCATCGATGATGAGCAGGTTGTAAACATTGATTGATTTCTTCTCCATAATACTGCTTATGTTTTGGTTTCCAGTGCAAAACTAATACGCACCGAAACAAAAGAATAACATATGCAAGGCTTGCAATCTTATGGAGAATCGTGCAGGCTGGGGTATCGCTGTCGACACCCATGGATACAGCATTGCCAAAACAACGATCTGATTGGCAAAGATGCCCGGTCATATTCCAGACTTTACAGGCGAGCGAGCCAGAATGTCATTCCAATAGGATTTGACGTCGCTCCAGAGGTAAAACTTTGCTGTAGAGGATTTCTTCGCCCCTTCAGGCTGATAAGTTTCGATTGGCAGTGAAGCTTCGCGTTCGTTCAACGAGAAGTGCACGATGACTTTACCGGCTTTGTTGCGATAGAATACCATCTGGAGATTGGCTGCCATCGGGATGATGTCAGTTATGCTCCATACTTCGGCTATCCTGTCAATTTCCCTGACCGATGCTCCAAGTCCGTTCAAATTCATCAGAGTCACCAGCGAGGATAGATTGCCATCGTGGCCGAAGCGAAGGTCCGCAGCATATTCACCGCCTCCGATTGCATCATCCGCCTGAGCGATAATTGTTCTCAACAGGTTGCTCTGGACAAAGGGACGCATATTGTCTTTTGCCGGGGAGTTGCCGTGGTTGAAATACCATACTGCATTGCTGCAATAGTATAATGAATATAGCTCATTGGTGGTGAAAAGGTCCCAGAAAGACACATCGGAGACGCTGGTTCCCTGCACATTGCCACAGATCATATAGATGTCTGAAAAGAAGTCATTGCATATTCCTTCAGGATTCTTGAATATGGAACCCATGAACCTTTCCGGATGGAGATTTGCCTTATTGATGCTGTCTGTCACTGCCTTAAGATCTTTGTCCGGAACAATGTGCTCAGGATCGTACCAGTTCATGTAGTACATATCGTGCTTGCTGGCATCAGCATCGATTTGCAGGGCTTTGTTGCAGCCGGCAAGAGCGTTCGTGAAAGCATTCATGCTCAGGATACACCTTATCACAATAGTGGAACGGGCCCGTACCTTGGCGTCGTGCCCAAGTACCTCAGGATAATTGCTGTACATCCTTTGGGCAATTCCCCTTTGCTGTTCGGCCCCTTTGACAGTCAATTCTTCATATCGGGATTCGGCAGCTTTGCAGACAATTTCCAGACGGTGCATCACGTCTTCACCGAGGGGTGTGAGATTACCTCTGGTGTACTCCTCCTGCAGAATCGACATAGGCCTCTGATAATCTTCCCGGCTTATGAGCCAACGCGAACCGTGACGGGAGTAGTGGCTGATATAGAATGGTTTGAATCCTTTCAACGCTTTAGGAACTCCATGTTCCGGGACAGGGTAAACATTGCCATTGCCGGCTGCTACAAGTGGATTTTCAGAAATGCGTCGTCTCAGCGACTCCTGAGCCGATACGGTGCCGGATGAAAGGATCAGCACGGCGCTTATGATTGAGAAAAATGCTTTTGAATAGTGTATCATTTCCTGATATGGTTACTTCATCAAATATAAAATTAAAACAGCGCTCCGCCAAGTCGGAAAGACTTGCCGGGTCCCTATCCCCGACCTTTGTTTTGATGTCCGAATAGACTCCTCCTGTATAACTTACTGTGTATCAGTCCTATCCCCGACCTTTGTTTTGATGAAGGAATAGATGGGACCCTCTCACGTGTCAGCTATAAAATGGGTAGCAGGGAGGGAACATATTCGTGGTCTCCCTTTTTGAATATGACGGTGAACGGGATACCGGAAAAATATTATCTTTGCGAAAAAGGGACGAGGGTCCTTGTTGTATGACCAGATTTACCTTACACTTTTTGCAACAGCCGAAATGGTTTGTATTGTTGAGAATTCGATTCAGCGTAGTCTGAAATCGAAAGAAGGAGGGTCGGATTTGCACTGACTTTCGGCAAAGAAAATCACTTAAACTATGATTGACATTGAAAAGAGATTATCTGATATCGTATCAGATTTGGGATTGGACCGTCCCTTTGTCAAGGGGCAACCCGTCCATGTCAGGAACTGCTGGCATTTTTATAGCTCCGGAGATTCTGTTGACGCCTTGTTCAAAAATGCGGAGGATTTCCGCGAAGGGATGAACAGAATATTCGTTGTTAGCTATCGTTATGATATTCTGATAGTTGCATTCGTTCTGATGGACACTCACGTGCACTTCATCCTATATGGTGAGTTTGAAGAATGCAGCCGCTTTGTGCACGAATATGTCAGAATAACCTCGATGTATCTGTCATCAAGGCATATGGAATATAAGTCATTGAAGAATATTGAGATAGCATATCAGGTAATAGAGGATGACCGATATCTTAAAACCGCTGTCTGCTATGTGATGAAAAACCCTGTCGAGGCCGGTCTTCCATATAATGTGTGGGATTATCCATGGTCCAGCTGTTCGCTATATTTCAGACGGAAGGGAGAGTGGACCAGCCCGGTGTGGAGCAAGTCGGAGAGTGGAATTCCTTTTACCAAGAAGGGAATGAAACGTAGCTTAAAGACTCATTGTGAATTAGGCAATAATCTGAAAATGATCGGTGAACTGATATTTCCAGGAGAATATACTGCAGTCGATATAGCGGAAAGAATCTTCAGGACTCCTAGGGCTTTCAATTATTTCATGTCTGTAAGCAAAGATATCGATGTCGAGTCAAGGGAAGGCGTTGTATCCTGTCTGACCATCCCGATCAGTCAGTTGAGAAATTATAGAAGGCAATTGTCTTTGAAGCATTTCGGCAAAACTGAATTGAGATCATTGGATGTATCTCAAAGGTTGCGTCTTGCCAAGATGATGAAAGGAATGTATAACAGTTCTTCAAAGCAGATTGCAAGAGTGTGCGGCTTGGTTTATGATGAAGTGAGGGAGTTCTTGGGATGACAAGCGTTTCGGGTTGGTGGTAATTGTTTCGCAGTTATGTTCTGCTGCCGGCAGATGTCTGTCGTGAGAGCCACCTGGGGGTTGATGGCAGCAGATGCCTTTCGTGAAATTCACCTGGAACCTGCCATTGTTGATTATCAAGTAGTTAGCTCATGATTTGGGTCCAGGTGAACACAATTTGGTTCCACCTGGACCCTGGATGTGCCTTGTAGATGCCTAGAATGGCCTTTAAGGTTCCAGGTGAATTTCACGAAACTCGATGATGATGGCGAAACTTGATGATGGTGAAACACAATGATTGTGAAACTTGATGATTGCGAAACACAATGACTGCGAAACACAATGATGGCGAAAGTCGATGATAATGGCGGGAATAAGGGATTGTGGCGGAAGAGATACTTGGCGGAAGAGACACTTGGCTGACGCCATGTCTTCCCCAACGATTTTGACGTTTTGTCGCAACACGCGGAAGCCTCTTGTCGCAACGTGCAGAAGCCATCTCGTCGCAACGCACGGGAGACCACCCCAAAAATCTTTGGGACAGTTCCCGGTTTCGAGGAATCTATTACTTGAAGATCATCGTAAACTCCGTGCACTCTTCATCGCTTCTTGTAAGGTC
>CAMBRR010000087.1 GCA_945870315.1 uncultured Bacteroidales bacterium | reverse complement strand
ATAGTGAAGGTCACTCTGGCCAGCATCTGCACCAGCGACCTGCATATCAAGCACGACTATGTCAACAACTGCCAATCCCCGGACACCACTACTTTGATTACTCACCGGTATAGTCTGGCGGATATTGAGGAGGCGTATAAAGTGTTTGAGAATAAGGAGGATGGCGTAATCAAGATTGCTGTCAAATGCTCAAAGTGAACATGGCGAGATATCAGTCAAGCGTTGCTGTGAGGCTGGATCGGACACACTCGAAGAAAAAGTGTCATCGGCGAAGGACCAAATAGCTTTCGAGCGGCTCGTATCCCAGCTCAGTCATCAGGGAATCCCAGTTTTCAGGAAGTTCAATCTTTATTGTGGCATAACCTCCTCCCGGCATTGTCTGAACCTTGTTGCGGGCAGCATCTCCAGTGATGAGGAAGGCTGTCATTCCCTTTTTCATGACAGGTATTGTCATCTGCTCTGTTTCGGGAGAATCGTACCACTGCGGCGTAGGGGTCATTTGGCCTCCTTCGTCCTTGCGGATATGTCCCTGGTACTGACGCAGATTGTGCTGCCCGCCATCCTTCGCCCCTCCGGGGTTCGCATAGTAATTCGCAAAGGCCCTTTCCTTGACAGGCCGGCGGGAAGCATCGATAAGATCTTTCTCCAGCGCTTCCGGACTCCTGTACTTTTCAGCAAGAATCGCTGCCACAGTCTCGTCCCACCTCAGGTCTGTATATTTAAGGAAAGATTCCACTTTCTCAAAAGTCGGAGGTATTATTGGCAGACGGATAGTTCTCCAGAATCAGCCGCTTGATTTCCGGGTGGGTTACGGAAGTCATAAAACTGACTCCCACAATAGCAATGGTCTTGCCGTCAAGTGTCTCCAGCCGGTCTGCCTGACTAATCATTTCAACGGACGAGCATCCGACTGGACTGACCACTGCATATCCATTATTCTCTGTTTTAGAAGGCACCGGATCATCTGCTTGGCTCTTCTTCAAATTCGTATGCGCCAGTCTGACAGGAAGAACAGTTGCCGATGCCGGTGGCGCATCGATAAATTTGCAGGTTTCATCGCAGACAATACGTTGGGCGTTTGATACATGACACAATATCAAAGCAAGGAAAATCAGAATTGATTTTCTTGAATAGCAAATTCCCATATTATTCCATTTTGTTTCTCTTATTAGATACAAAATGACCCTTAAAGTTTAAGTGCAAACGATCTCAGTAGATTAACATAATCGAAATAGGAACTTTCTATAACAGAGAACTCACCACCGTACATGCGGGTCCGCATACGGCGGTGAGTTACCTCCTTACCGGCATCCATTCTGTGCTGACTACCGACAGAAGAGGGCATATGCCCTTGGTTTACTCCAGACCGAGTTTCTTCATGAGAGCAGAAGGCTGCGGATCGTGACCGCGGAAGTTGCGGAACAATACGGCAGGATCATCGAAATCACCCCTTTCCAGAATGTTCTTTCTGAATGAAGTGGAAACCTCCTTGTTGAAAATACCCTTTTCCTTGAAGAGGGAAAAAGCATCTGCCTCAAGCACCTCGGCCCATTTGTAGGAATAATAACCAGCTGAATATCCTCCATTGAAAATATGTGAGAACGATGGAGAGATGGCAGTCTGTCTGACAGTTGGAAGAACGGCATAAGGCGCGAGAGTAGAGTGCTCGAAATCAAGTGTTGACTCCTGAGGGACCTCAGTCCTGTCGTGCCAAGCCATATCAAGATAACCAAAATGAAGTTGACGCACCTGAGAGTAACCAGCAAGATAATTTTTTGCTTCTATTATCCTGTCAATCAACTCTTCCGGAATAGGCTCTCCTGTTCTGTAGTCCTTGGCAAAGGTCCTCAGATATTCCTTCTCATATCCCCAGTTTTCCATAATCTGCGAAGGCAGTTCCACAAAGTCACGAGCCACACTTGTGCCTGTCATTGAAGGGTAGTTGCCCTTTGCCATAATTCCGTGGAGTGCGTGACCGAACTCGTGAAGGAAGGTTGTAAACTCATCGTGTGTGATAAGAGACGGAGCATCTGCAGTCGGTTTGGTGAAATTGGTGACAATGCTGATGAATGGCCTCTGTTCAACGCCGTTGCGAATGCTCTGACCTCTGAACTCAGTCATCCAGGCACCACCCCTCTTGCTCGGGCGAGGGAAGAAATCCGCATAGAACAATGCAAGATGGCTTCCATCCTCATCCTTGACTTCATACACCTTCACATCTTCATGATACACAGGCACATTGTCCAGCGGCTCAAAGGTGAGCCCATAGAGACGATTGGCAAGAGAGAAAACAGCATCAATACAATTCTCAAGCTGGAAATATGGCTTAAGCTCCTCAGCGTTGAGAGAATACTCGGCCTCCTGATAGCGTTCAGACCAATAACTGAAATCCCAAGGCATCATTTGCTGAGAAGAGTCAAATCCACACTTGACGGCATATTCCCTCACAGCCTCTACATCTGCCTTTGCGAAAGGCAGGGATGGATTCAACAAGCCTGCGATAAAATCATTTACTGTCTTTGCGTCAGATGCCATACGATCTTCTAGAGCGAAATCCGCATAAGTCTCATAACCAAGCAGATTTGCAATTTTTATCCTTAAATCCACGATTTTCTTGACGACCTCCTGGTTGTCAAATTCTCCTCCGACTGCCCTTGTATTGTATGCCGTCCACATCTGCTCCCTCAAATCACGGTTGCGGCAATACTTCATGAACGGACCATAGCTCGGATAATCAAGAGTATAGGTCCAGCCCTCCAATCCTTTCTCCTGAGAGGTTGATTTTCCCAATGCAAACATATACTCAGGAAGTCCCTCAAGAGCAGTGCTGTCCTTCACATTAAGGCTGTAGGCATTTGTAGCCGCGAGTACATTCTTTCCAAACTGAAGGTTGGCCAGTGCGAGTTCCTTGCTCAGCTCGGTATATGTAGCCTTATCCTCGTCTGAGAGGTTTGCGCCACCCCTTACGAAACTCTTGTAATGCTGTTCCAGGAGCCTCTTTTGGGCTGTGTCCAATGACAGTTCATCCTTTTTCTGGTAAACTGCTTTGACCTTTTCGAAAAGAGGCACGTTGAGAGATACGTAAGTGGAATAATCGGTAAGCATCGGAGAAATTTCCTCCGCAATTTCCTGCATCCTGTCATCTGTATTTGCCTCCAGCAGATTGTAGAATATTGCCGAAACTCTTTCCAGAGTAGCTCCTGAATATTCCAGAGCTTCAATTGTGTTTTCAAAAGTTGGTTCTTCGGGATTCGATACTATAGCATCGACCTCCTCCTTTGCTTCCTTGATTGCAGCTTCGAAAGCCGGAATGTAGTGTTCATTCTTGATCTTGTCGAACTGCGGCGCCCCAAAAGGCAGATTTGATTCTGTCAAAAGTGGATTTTCCATTTTGCATGCTGTAAAAAGTGCAAGCAAGGCGCTTGCTGCCACTAAAATATGTTTCATTTTGTCTAATTTATATCTTGAAGGTTGTTGTACAATTTGCAAAACATATATATGTATATATGCAAGGGTGGCAAAGATAGTTATAGTTTTTCAATTTTCTCAATGCAATGAATACGTGTTGGGGACATTTTGAATTTTATGTCGAAACAGGCACAGTCATCCATCCTCCCCCTTCTCCTTGTACAGGATGTCAAAATGGAAGGAATATAGCCCAGATTCACTATGTCAATCATATCTATGGATTTAACATTTTCGTCCAGGAGAGAAGACAGAATCCTGTAGTTTTTCATTATGGCCTCATTCACCTTTCTGATATATTTCCTCTTATCCATACTTATTCTGTTATGATAGGTGTCCTTGCATTTTGGACAACAGTATTTTTTGTCTGGGCGTCCGTACTTGATTTCCAATCCGCACTCGAGGCAATAATGCTTCTTCATTCTGATGTACATATCTCCAACTTTTTCAGCAAAGGTTATGTATGTCTGTGAGATAATCAACAGGTTGGGACGAATTTCATAACAGATTTTTGTCTTTTCATTTTTTCTTAAAATCCTCGAAAAAATGCAAAATCAAAAAAAATATAAACTTTTTCTCATACAACAGGAAAAACAACAAATGAAATTTTTCTTTCATATTACTTTGCCTTCCGTCAACCTGCAGAGCGCGCATAAGATGTGGGGAAGTGTAATTTTAACGAGAGAAATCTTATGGAAAACATCAACAGAATCGAATTGAAGGGGTACGTGGGAAGCGTACGGATGAATGAAATCAGCGGCAAAAAGGTAGTCAACTTTACCCTTGCAACCGATGTTACCTACAAAGGGAAGGACAATGTCGCAACCACAGAAACAACCTGGCACAATGTCGTTGCCTGGAGCAGCAAGGAAATGCCGGATCTGGGTCTGATAAGCAAGGGAACTCCGGTTCATCTGATTGGCAGGCTTCGTTCCAATAAATACACGAATGCCGAGGGTGTGGACAAGTACTATATGGAAGTCCTTGCCAGCAAGGTCAAAATCGTGACTGAAGAGTAATATGTTGTCATAATTTTTGACTATGTTTGTGAGTTCATAATACATCTATCGATGAGCAAACACAGAACTCACATCCTAAGGGCTTTGCGTATTATCGTGGCAGGGCTGCTTTTTACAGGTACGACCTTGTTGTTCCTTGACTTTACAGGTGTGACCCACAAGTGGTTGGGCTGGATGGCCAAAATCCAGTTTCTGCCTGCGGTTATGTCCTTGAATGTCGCCGTAATTATATTGCTTGTGGGTCTCACATTCCTCTTCGGACGAGTTTACTGCAGCATTATCTGCCCTTTGGGCATAATGCAGGATATTGTTTCGTGGTTTAGGGGAAGATTCAAGAAGAAAAACAGGTTCCGTTTTTCATACCGTAAGGAGAATAAATGGCTCAGATATGGTTTCCTGGCATTGTTCATAGCCGCTATGGTGGCAGGAGTCCACGCCATTGTGGCCCTTTTGGCACCTTACAGCACTTATGGAAGAATTGTGAACAATCTGTTTGCCCCTGTTTACAAGTGGGGCAACAACCTTCTGGCCTGGATAAGTGCGAAAGTTGGCAGTTATGCGTTTTACCCTGCAGAGGTCTGGATAGGCAGTCTTCCTGTCTTTATTGCTGCTGTGGCGATGTTCGTCCTGATCTGCATCCTGGCCTATACCGGAGGCAGAACCTGGTGCAACAACATATGTCCAGTGGGTACTGTTCTTGGACTGGTTTCCAGATACAGCCTGTTCGGTCCTGTAATCGACAGCGGAAAGTGCCGTGGGTGCAAGTTGTGCGGCAAACAGTGCAAGTCCTCCTGTATAGATATGGAGCACCATCAGATAGATTACAGCAGATGTGTGGACTGTATGGACTGCCTGGATATTTGCAATGAAGG
>CAMBRR010000086.1 GCA_945870315.1 uncultured Bacteroidales bacterium | reverse complement strand
ATGCTCAAGATGTATGCTACCGGAAAGGCGGAGCAGCCGGAGATCGAGCCTTGGGCTCCGATGCATTTCATTCGCTGACGATGAAGATAGAGGAAGCCATAGTTTACGTCCTTGCTGAGCGAAACGGAGGACTTAAAACCGAGCAGATCGCTGAAATCATCAACCGCCGGAGGCTGCATGTCCGCAAGGACGGCCTGCCGGTCTCCAGTGCACAGGTGTTTGCCGCAGTCATGCGTAACAGCCAGGTCTTCACCAAGTCCGAGGGGAGGATAATGCTATTGATGTAACTACTCAGGAAGTCGTAAAGTAATGAAGAAGGTGAGAATAACAGCTATTCGGAAGACTGAGTATCCGGATCTTATGGCAAAGTATGAGAATCCCATTCTGCATACTTGCGACGTACTCGTAGGCCAAAGATGGATTTCCGAAAACGGACAGAGGCCAGAAGGCCTATGCGAATCGGCATGGGGCTCGATGCGGGAATTCGTAGAAGACCTGGCAGCCGGAAAAGGCAACTTTTTCGACGGATGGATGAAAGATCCGATGAGCGCAATGATTTCGTGCAATGACGGATTCAGGCCGGTAAGTTTCTATCTGGAAGTAATTGACTGACAGGGGCGAATATGACCGGCGACATTTATAGACCCTGAACATATACGGCCTACGATTCAATATCTTGATGCCGATTGACCCTGGAAGCACTCTCCCAGGGACTCGTCTTCACAATAGATGAAACAACCTTTCCGGTCACGGGCCATCCCTTTCGCCACACGCTCTCCCTTTCGCTGCAGCCCCCATTCGACACAGGTCTCCGGCTTCGTGAAATTTCCCTGGAACTCGAATCGCCATTCCAGGCACCTGCAGGGCACATCCCGGGTCCAGGTGGCATCAAATTGGGTTCACCTGCACCCAAATCAAGACCTAACCACTTGATAATCAATACCGGCAGGTTCCAGGTGAATTTCACGAAGGCAGGAATCAAAACTCAGCGCCCCGCAGCTCATCTCTCTGCAACTCATCTCTCTGCAACTCATCTCTCTGCAACTCATCACCTGCAACACAACGCCTTCTCTTGACTCACTACCTTCGTGGCACCGTTCTGGACGCAGAGCACCACCTGTCGGGAGGGCTCTGCTCCGAGGAGCGATTGACTTAACAAGGGCTTAATCCTGTCCAAGCAAAGGGTACCACTATAATCTGGAGGGTGAGATGGAAGGTCATTGCGACGCAATAACGGATTACACTGATAAATCGGACTTTAATGGTGCTTTGTGTCCGTTTCCGGGACAACATTTTGTTTAATCTTGCAGTATATGCAAGAATTAGCGTTGATTAGGATTATTGTTCTAGAAATAAGATTGTCGTTAATATGAATAAACGCCTTGTGTTATTGTCTTGTTTTCTCCTGGTTTCTGTGGCTGCTTATGCACAGTATCCATATAAATGGCAAATCGGTGGTACAATGGGGATGGGAGGTACAATCTATACGGATGGGGGCGACCCAACGATGAGTATGACGATCGGCTTCAATAAGGCTGTCCAAAATACAAAATGGAGATGGAGTATTGAAGCAGGAATTATGAATCAGGGAATAGTGGATTATTTCTTTGAAGATGATGCGCCCGACATATTTGTCCGTCCGAACTTCGAGTACGTTGGAGTCATTGCTGATTATAGTCTCTTCTCGAAGGGAGAAGGATTTAACATTTTTGCAAGGGGTGGCTTTGCTCCTGCCCATCAAAGAGATTTATATGTTTATCATTCTGAAGACAGATTCACCGCCTTGGGATTGATTGGTGTCGGAACTGACTATTATTGGAGTAAAGTAATGATTACCGGCAATATATCAACAAGTGGTATTGTCACAATACAAGTTAGTTATGGCTGGTGGTTTGGTAAAAGATGCAAATGAAAACACCCGCTTTTGATATAATCTTTTAAATACCCATTTAGCGAGCAGCTCATCTAAGATTATGATAACAGAAGAGGAGACACAACGGCCTCCTCTCCTGTCTTCTATAAATCCGATCTTACTCTGCCGGCGTCCCCTTAGAAAGTTGCACTTCCCGCAGATGGGGCAGTTGCCGAGACACCTGAACTCTTCGCGGATGAATTCAACTCCCTGGTCGATGTCTCTGTGTCAGGCGCAATCATTCTCAATTAAAAGAGTATTATTTGTCATCCTCCCTCAGTTTCTCCTTGTATTTCTTGTCATAGGCTTCGCCTCTTGGAACAAGATACTTGAAGAACACACAGTCATCAATGACCTGTATGTGGAAGATGAAGAATGCCCGGAGGCTTCCTATGCGGATGCGGTACACGTTGTCATAACCGACAAGCTTCTTACAGTCGGTAATCTCATCCAGGCTTGACGCATTCTTAACCTCCAGAATCGTGTTTCTGACGGAACTCAGTATCTTGCCCGACAACTTGCGGACTGATTTCTCAAAATCCTTCGAGTACTTTACCTTCATAGTCCCAGCCAGTTCTCAAAGTCCTTGGTCTCTTCTTCGGTGAGCTCAACGTCTCCGTCAGGACGGACATTGCACAGATACTGGTAGGTTGCAGCCTCGTCCATGTCCTCTACCTCTTTCTCCAGAAGAGATTCAATGTAGTTTTTGAGGTTTGTACCGGATGCGGCCGCCTTGATGGAAAGGAAGCGATATACATCTTCTCGGATATCGATAATCTTTCTTCTTGTATGAACTGCATTATTATTCATAATGAATCAAATATATTCTATGCAAATGTAATTTTTATATTTCAAAAATGAAATATATTGCATATATATAATATATATACCGGAAAGAAATATAGATGTGACGTATATAATACCGTAGTTTTTTGAACACTCTGCGAAGGAACGGTTGGAAGTATGCAGCACTTTCCTAACTTTGTATGAAAGTATGTCTTAAAATCAAAGTTCGGAATAGCCGTTCAATTTGGCTTTATAAACTAAGGGGGAAGATGAAGTTAGGGGCAGATAGACGCACTCACGAAGGACAGGAAGCCGGATTAAACAGTTGGACATATGATTGGTTGAATTATGAATGAAATAGTTACAATCACAACAAAGCGATTCTCTGACCTTAAGCTTGAGGAACTCTATGGTATCCTTCGGGTGAGGTCGGAGGTGTTCGTGACGGGACAGAAATGCCTGTATGTGGACCCCGACGGCAGGGATTTCGGTTCCGTTCAGGTGTTCGCCTCGAAAGGTGAGCGGATTATAGGTTGCCTGAGGATATACGGGAAGGAAGCAGGCGTTGTTCAGATAGGAAGGGTAGCCGTGATTGAATCCCTGCGCGGGACAGGCATAGGGAGAATGATGATGCGGCAGGCCATAAGCCATGTCACGGAAAACCTTACTGATGAGAAGATATATCTTGAGGCTCAGACTTATGCGATAGGCTTTTATGAGAAACTCGGCTTCAAGGTCATCTCGGACGAATTCCTGGATGAGGGAATCCCCCATAAGGGGATGGAACTTCTGATTGAAAGGGTCTCTGGCATTCAGTGCGCGGACGATGCCGCCAAGGCGAAGAGAGACAAGTATAGCCTTGTCTATAAGCAGGTTGAAGCCCTTGTCGAGGGAGAGGATGACTGCATTGCGAATATGTCCAACATCGCTGCTCTTCTTCATAGTACATTCGGATTCTGGTGGACCGGTTTTTATGTTGTCAAAGGTGATGAGCTGGTACTGGGGCCGTTTCAGGGTCCGGTTGCATGCAGCCGTATTCCGTTCGGCAGGGGAGTGTGCGGGACAGCATGGAAGCGCAAGGAAAGCATCGTCGTTCCCGATGTAGAGCAGTTCCCGGGGCATATTGCCTGCAGCAGTCTTTCCCGCAGCGAAATCGTCGTCCCTGTTTTCCGGGATGGCAAAGTCGTTGCCGTTCTGGATATTGACAGCATAAATCTGAATGCATTTGATGAAACTGACCGGGAGAGCCTTGAGAAGATATCGGGATTGATTCGTATAGATTAACCTGCACACGCAGACAAGAAGATTATTATTATGCTGCTGATGAAAACAAAGACACTGAGAATCATACTTGCGGCGGTAACAGTCGTTTCGCTCGCTCTGGCAATATATTGCCTTGTTGTAAGTATCAGGGGAACAGGAAGCAGTTGGGCATTGCCCGCCGCTCTCGGACTGACTGCACTTGGAAACTTCATCAATATATATTCTTTGAAGAGGTTCAAAGGGAAGGAGGAATAAGATGGAGGATAGAATCAATGACAGCTTAAAAATGTGATGATGAATAAGTTCAATGATTTCTCAGCTTTGAAGGCATTGAAGAAAGAAATGGTGGAGAACGAGTCCTCAGGAAAGAATATCGCACCTCAGCCACAGAAACGCAGTAGAACTGTCATCCACAAGCCAAAAGAGCTGCTTGAAGGGGAGAGGATGGCAAAAGAACGCGGCCTATGTCCCGGCTGTACGGTTACACTGATGGACTCCAATGACAGGGGAATACTCCGTCATGTGCATAAGGACTGTGTGGAGATAGAGATTGACGGTCTTCTTTTCAAATCCGGGTTTGGTGAATTTGTAGTGAACAATGCCGAGGAAGATGCAAGGCTTCTGAGGGGTGTTGGAGTTAGCCATAAACGAAAAGAGCAAGAGTGTGACAGGCCAAAGGCCATCCCGAATGAAATATCAATAGACTTGCATATTGAAAAGATTCCTTCCGGATATGATGCACCCAAGGGCTTTGAGCTGCCATATCAGCTGGAGTATTTCAAGAGCATCTTGCATAAGTATATGAAGCATAAAGGGATGAAGATCTCCTTCATCCACGGAGTAGGCGACGGAATTCTCCGCGATGCCATAAGAAAAGAGATAGATGAAGTATATGCCCTGAGCTGCTTCTGGACACCGGGGCCTGCCGGGGTAACGATAGTAACCATCAGATAATGAAAGCATACACATACATAGACAAGGGTCATTTTGCCCTTCTGGAGAAACCGGAGCCGAGGATTCTCGACCCGAAGGATGCCATAGTGAAGGTCACTCTGGCGAGCATCTGCACCAGCGACCTGCACATCAAGCACGGCTATGTCAACAACTGCCAGTCTCCGGGCGTATCAATAAGCCCCGTCTAAAGACGGAGGTTTTCCCGCACCAACCTCATTAAAAAACTGCCAATCGTGGCATTTTTTAATGTATAATTTGTGCATTATTTGTAATAACGCTATCTTCGCATCGTAAAAAGTTGCCAATACTGGCAAAAATATAATACAAGCGATGGAGATAAAAAGAGATAGATATCTAAAGCAGTTGATAGAAAGCCGTCAAAATGAAAGCCTTGGAAACTGCTAAAAACTTAAAGAAAAAGGGCTTTGATTTTAGCATTATTGCTGAGTGCACCGGCTTGTCCATTGAAACTGTTGATGCATTGTAAGCCCACAGTCGCCGGAGGCGACAGGGGATGACCAAAAAACCTTTTGTTCATCCC
>CAMBRR010000085.1 GCA_945870315.1 uncultured Bacteroidales bacterium | reverse complement strand
GAAGCCTGCCGCCACCACGAAGTGGAACACCTTGTATATGCTTCATCTTCAAGTGTTTATGGTTCCAATAAGAAAGTCCCATATTCTACCGAAGACAAGGTTGACAACCCTGTGAGCCTCTACGCCGCCACCAAGAAGAGCAATGAACTGATGGCTCACGCCTACAGCAAACTCTATGACATCCCTTCTACCGGATTGCGCTTTTTTACCGTCTATGGCCCAGCAGGAAGGCCTGATATGGCATATTTCGGCTTCACCAACAAACTCCGTGAAGGAAAAACCATACAGATTTTCAACTACGGCAACTGCAAGAGAGACTTTACCTACATAGACGACATCGTGGAAGGAGTAGTACGAGTGATGTGCCACGCACCCGAACACAGCAAGGGTGAGGATGGCCTTCCGGTACCTCCATACAAAGTCTATAACATCGGCAACAGCAACCCAGAGAATTTGCTGGATTTCGTGACTATCCTCCAGGAAGAGCTCATCAGCGCCGGCGTTCTTCCAAAGGACTATGACTTTGAATCCCACAAGGAACTTGTCCCTATGCAGCCGGGCGATGTCCCTGTAACATATGCAGATACAACCCCTCTGGAACAGGACTTCGGATTCAGACCGAACACCAGCCTGCGCGACGGCCTTCGTCGCTTTGCCCAGTGGTATGCCAGATACTATGGTAAAAATGCTTAGTAATTCAAATCTGAAACAACACCTGGATGAAGACAATTGTAATAGCGGCTGGATATGCCACCCGCCTTGGCGAACTGACCAGAAACTTTCCCAAACCATTGCTGAAAATAGGGGAGAGCACCATCCTGGGCAGGATGCTTGATGATATTGATGGCATTGATGAGATTGATGAGCATATCATCGTCACCAACCATAAATTTGCCCCTGTTTTTGAAGAATGGGCAAGAAATCAACATTATAGCAAGCCTGTAACAATTGTGGATGACGGAACCCAGACCAATGAAACCCGCCTGGGAGCTGTGTGCGACCTTCTGTTCGCGATGGACAAACTCGGAATCGATGACGACCTGCTGGTTGTGGCCGCAGACAATCTGTTGTTTTTCAGTTTTGCGGACTTTGTGAAATTTGCCCGTG
The DNA here is from genome assembly GCA_945870315.1 of uncultured Bacteroidales bacterium. Taxonomy (GTDB): domain Bacteria; phylum Bacteroidota; class Bacteroidia; order Bacteroidales; family UBA932; genus Cryptobacteroides. The sequence continues at coordinate 4,697 of CAMBRR010000085.1, read as the reverse complement.
AAAAAGACAGCAGCTGCATCATCTGCCACAGACAGCCTTCGGTTGAGAAACTGCGTCGCACCGGTGTGGTGGTCCTGGATGAAAACCACAAGGTGCTGAATATGGAAGAGAAACCTCAAGAACCGAAAACCACCTGGGCAGTCCCTCCTTTTTATATATATCTTAAAAAAGACCTGGACCTCGTCCGCAATTCGGTTGCTGACGGCTGTGGAAAAGATGCTCCCGGCAATCTTGCTCACTATATGTGTGACCATACCCTGATGCACGCCTGGCCGATGGCCGGCACTGGCGAAAACCTGCGCTTTGACATAGGCTCCCTGGACACATATCAGGAAGCTTGCGAAAAATACGGCAAATAAATCTAACAATGCAAGGATATAGATACCACATATTTTCACCATACCGCGTATGTCCAATCGGCGCCCACGTCGATCACCAGCACGGTCTGGTAACGGGCTTCGCCATCGACAAAGGAGTGGACCTATGGTTCAACGTCCGTGAAGACTCCCAGGTCAACCTGACTTCCAACTCGTTTGAAGGAGATGTCCATCTTGACTTGTCAACGCGTTCCGAAGTTCGCGAAAAGCATTGGGGAGACTATGCTCGCGGTGCCAAATATGCGCTCAAGAAGAGGTTCGAACTGACACGAGGCATTGACGGTGTCCTTCAGGGGTCGCTTCCTGTCGGAGGACTCAGCTCCTCTGCGGCAGTTCTCATCGCCTATGTGATGGCTTTTGCAAAGGCAAACGGAATAATGCTTCAGCCATTTGAAGTGGCGCAGATTGCCTCTGAGGCCGAAAGGGAATATATCGGGCTGAACAACGGCCTTCTGGACCAGGCCTGCATCGCCCTCGGACAGAAGGACGGCCTGCTGTTTCTGGATTGTGATACCAACGATTGGAGAATAATCAAAAGAAATCCTAAGATGCCTGATTTTGAAATCGGCATATTCTTCAGCGGTCTCACCCGTTCTCTTGTGAACAGTGATTACAACCTTCGAGTGTCCGAGTGCAAGACAGCTGTATGGAATATGCTGGCATACCAGAACCAGCCCCTCAAACCCTTTGAAAAGACCTTCCTGAGGGATATTCCAAAGACTGTCTTCGATTCAACAAGAGATTTGATGCCGCTTCGATTTGCCAAGAGAGCGGAGCATTTCTATAGTGAGTATCGCCGTGTACGTCAGGGAGTTACGGCTTGGGAAAGCGGCAATATCCAGCTTTTTGGAAAGTTGTCCTTCGACTCCTGCGAGAGTTCAATCCACAATTACGAATGCGGAAGTCCTGAACTTATTTCCATCTACAACATAATGCGTCCCCTCCCAGGCGTTTATGGCGGACGATTCTCGGGCGCAGGCTTCAAAGGAGCAGTCATCGCCCTCGTGGATCCTCGCTACAAGGACTCCATAGAGCAGGAACTCACCCGACAGTACCTCGAAATATATCCGGAATACACAGACACCTTCAAAGTCTTCTGGGTAAAACCCGACAACGGCGCCCGATTTGTTGAAGAATAGGTTCATATTATTGGTGGGTTTGGGTGTGGGAAAAGTGAAGTAGATTCTGAAAATCAAAGCATATCCAAAGACGCTGAAAGCGATTAGATAACTTGTATATCTCAGAATAATGTGTAATTTTACAGCCATAAAATTTACGGCTATAAAATTTGAGACATATGAAGAAGTTCTATGATAGAGAGACAGAGATGGCTCTGTTGAAGGAAATCCAGCGTCAGGCATATGATGACTACTCGAGATTTATAGTATTGACAGGTAGAAGACGTGTGGGGAAAACGAGTCTGGTTTACAGAATGATGCAGGAAACAGAATCAGAAGCCCCCAGTCTATATTTCTTTGTCGGCAGAAAGACAGAATCCGTGCTTGTACAATCGTTTGCTGAAGAAGTGCGAACAAAATTGGAAGAGTTCGTTCCCGAGGGTATCAGTACGATGCGTGGTCTGATGCAGTTACTGCTTGAGATTGGCAGACGCCGGCACTTTACCGTGTTTATGGATGAGTTTCAAGAGTGGGACATTGTAAATTCCGGCGTATTCAGCGATATTCAGGAACTATGGGACAAATATAAAAAGGAAACAAACATCTGCTTGATTGTATCAGGATCCATTTTCCGAATGATGGAAAAGATTTTCAAGGATGATGGACAGCCTCTTTTCGGACGCGATGATTGCACCATTCGTCTGATGCCATTTTCCACGAGCACGATTTGTGAGATTCTAGGTGATTATAAGCCAGACTATTCTTCCGATGATTTGCTGGCATTATGGACAATCACCGGAGGGGTCGCGAGATACATTGAACTGCTGATGAATAACGGCTGTACCGATGTTAAGAAGATGATACACTTCGTTTGTTCTTCGGGTGACAGCTTCTTTGCAAATGAAGGGAAAAGCATTTTAATTCAAGAGTTCGGCAAGCAGTATGGCACGTATTTCAGCATCTTGGGACAGATAGCCCGCGGCGATGTGACACAGAGCGAAATAGAAGCGGCCACTGGGATGAAAAGTCTTGGCGGTCAGTTGAAGGTGCTTGAGGAGAACTATGGAATCATCCGCAAGAAACGCCCGATAGGCTCCAAGGAAGGAAGTCAGAATGTGCGTTTTGAGATTCAGGACAATTTCTTCCGTTTCTGGTTCAGGTATATGTATCGTTATTCCGATCTGATTGAACTTCAGAATATGAAGGCTCTAGAGCAGAAAATAAACGATGACTATACCACTTTCTCTGGTCTCGCTCTTGAAAGATGGTTTCGGCAGAAACTGACGGAATCGTGTCGCTATAGGCGAATAGGTGGTTGGTGGATGTCTGGAGGAAAGAATGCGAAAGGCAGTCAGGATGATTTCGAGATTGACATTGTGGCTGAAACTATTGATGGAGACGTTGAAGCATATGAAGTGAAGCGCAATGCCCAGAAGTACAACCCCGCTCGTCTGGCGGAGAAAGTAGCCCAAATGCAACGCCACAATTTCCAGAACAAAGAGATACATATGCGAGGCCTTTCTATGGATGATATGAAAAGAGGATGACATAACATCCTGCAAGACCAATTTCGTATAACGCTGAAAATCTCTGGGAGACGCACTTTGACAAGATCGTCAAAAAGGTACTCGCAAACACTTAATTAATGTTTGCGAGTCTTGCTACGCCTGCGTTGGTGGGAATAGGCAAACAACCCGACCAAAACAATCGGAATGAAATACACCGCGCTTCGATGAGCCCTATTCTGAATAAGGATGGGGCCGGCAGCTGCTTCGGTCAAATAGAAAGCATTAACGACAGTCCCTATATTATTTACTCGTTGGAAATGATATTCATTTATGTGATTATATGTTCCACGCCGATGCCCTCATGATACATTTATTTTTTACAACAGGTAAAACAGCAGTATGTTTTTCTTCTTTTTCTTTTTTGAGGAGTTTGAGGGGTTTCTAAAACAATGCTTATATTCAGACGAACGGTATGAAAAAAGCAAGATAATAGGAGACTCAATGGTTGACTATTTCCTTCCGGAAGGAAGTCGATGTCTGGGTTATCCACCCAAAACGGTAATACAAGTTAAAGACAGAATTACTTCAGGAACAACTCGCAGTGAAAAACGAGCTTCAATATATCTTAAAAAGGAATATGGTATCAATCAATATGTTCTTATAAGTCATAATATTCCAAACGAGGCTATTCCCCTTAGAAGTTCAAACGATAAAGACACTATCTTTAAACTGGTGGATTTCGATGAACTCAAGGCAGCATTGGAGAAGAATGGAACGATATTATTTGAAGACGATTACCAATGGCAAATACGCAGAGATGAAATCATAGAACGAGCTGCATATGATTACCAATTTGGTAGAAATACTTTCTTTCTTGGTTCTGGAGTCAGTCAAGATGCTGGGTTATACAGTTGGGAAGCGCTTCTAAATTCAATGATATCAGGACTTCGTGAGAAAAAGGAAGTCAGTGTCAATGACATTGATGCATTAGATAAAGATTGCGGTACAGATTGTTTACTGAAAGGTAGATATCTTAAACGCCTATGTGCAGAACGGGATGTAGCGTTCGTGAACTTGATTCGAGAATCCCTCTATAGAAATGGCATTCATGAGTCGATACTTGTCAACACCATTGTCAACTGCATAAAAGCGGGGAAAGTGAGCAATGTGATTACCTACAATTATGATGATATTCTTGAACGCAAATTGGAGAAAGACGGTGTCCAATACTTCTCAGTAGACGGTCAAAACAGAGCTGATTCATATCAGTTTCCGATTTTTCATGTTCACGGATTCATTCCCCAAGAAGAAGATTCTTCTTATGACAGGAATGTGGTATTAAGTGAGGATGAGTATCACGCCCTTTATAACAACGCGTTCCATTGGTCTAATATAGAACAGTTGCACGCTCTGGTTCAGACAAGTTGCTTCTTTATCGGATTATCGATGAAAGATCCAAACCTACGTAGGTTATTGGATATAGCTCAACAAAGAGGCACAGGTGTTCCAACTCATTATGCATTCTTAATACGTAAGGAGTATGACCAGCCAAGAAAAGCAGAACGCATTTTCAATGAAATGGGAGTGAATGTGATTTGGCTTGAAGAGTATAGGGAATTGCCTGGGCTGATCGAGAAGATTGTTAAGAAGATGAAAAATGATGAGCAGTGTCCTTAAAACCGGAAGATGCATTT
>CAMBRR010000084.1 GCA_945870315.1 uncultured Bacteroidales bacterium | reverse complement strand
TTTGGGCGCAACGTATGGACCTGAGCTCTGCACAACCGAATACAACGGACCTGCAGGCCTGATTTGCGGCGGTTATTCACAATATCTCCAGAAAGGTACCGAATATGTCTTCTGGGTTGTTCCTTATGACGAATCCGGAAACTACACAGTAGAGTCATTCAAAGTCTATGAGTTCTCAACCAAGTCTATATCTCTTGGTGGAGACCTTGCAGCTCCGGTTGTTGAACTTACCCAGGAACCTACTTTTGATCAGGTTGCTATTAAAGTTAAAACTGTCCCTGGAGCATATAAGACCTATGCTAAGATATTCACCTTGGATGAGATTCCTGAAGATGAGCTTGAGTTTGTCACTTTGATAACAAATGGAGCTTCGGCTGGTTCAGACAAGGAGAATTTCCAAACAAACAAGACTTGGCTCCAGCCAGGTACTCCTGTAGTGGCCGCTGCTGTTGCAATTGACGCAGACGGAAAGGCTGGTGCAGTCACTCGTTTTGAAACAAGCACCAAAGCTTTGAAATATAACGAGTCGTTGAAGGTTACAGCTGAAGCAATCAATGTAGGAATGACTTCTGCTGATGTTAAGCTTACATTCGAAGGTACTGCCACTGAAGTAAAATACTGGTGTAACAGCTACGAGTTAAATGATGCAGAAAACACTTTGGTAACAAGTACATATTATGGAACAAAGGTAGCTGTATCAGACCTTACCGACAATACGCTTTCATTTACCAACCTTACTCTCGGCTCTACCTATTACTTCTATGTAATCGCTTATGATGCAGACGGTTTGATGTCACATATGGCTACAACAACCTTTGTTCCTTCAAGCGACATCGTCTATATCAAAAAGAGCAAAGAAGAATGGGCATTCGGCCAGCCTTCAATCAGCAACGAGGTATGGGGAGAAGACCCTTGGATCTACCGCAACAACAGCTGGAATCCTGGTTGGTTTGCATCTTCTACCACTCTTGCAGTTGACCTGACTATGGGAGAGAATTGCAAGAAGGCTTATGTCCTGTTCACTGAGCCTGATTCTCATTCCACCAAAACAGAGATTACGATGTCTGACTGGGTTGTTGCAAAAGGAACGGAATTTACTGCTTCCGGAGTTGCAAGTTACGATTATGCAAACCCTGCAACCCATATCTATGTTGTCTGGGTTGACTCAAATGATAAGTATCATACTTATTACGAGTATGCTCCGACATATCCAGAAAAGCCTACTGAACCTCCTACAGGCTCAGGAGATGACAGCGGTATTTTTTAATTGATTCTAAATGAGGGGCCACTCCTGGCCCCTCTTTTCTAGGTAATCCTCTTATTTTCATATTACTAGAAATATGAATAGACTTAAACTATTTTCCGTAATTATTGCCATTTTCGCATTGTTTTCTTGCAACAAGGAAAACAAGGATAACGGCTTTTCCAATGTGGACAATCCTCGTGCAGAGAGGCTTGTATCGGTCTATGGTGAGACCGTGTCCATCACCTTTGATGCCAAAGGACCTTGGCAGGCAGATATCGTGTGTGATAATGAGGGCTGGGCTTCCATCTTTACTGTAAATGGAAATGATGCAGCCGGCAAAGGTACAATCAAGGTTAAATTCGATAAAAACACATCTGAGCAGTCTCGCAAGGCTACATTGTATATTAAGGTTTCAGGTTATTCCAGGGCGGAACTTGCATCCTTTGAGCAGGCTTCTGGCACCGAAACAGATGAAATGAATGATTTCCTCATCAAGGAAATGGAGAAACGTCTGAGCACGGAATATCTCTGGGCTGCCGAATACAATAAGCTCACCAAGGAGAATGTTACCTGGGACAAGTACCTGGCAACCAACCTCCCGAAACTAGGAGATGTTAATATCGAGGATGGCGGTTATTACAGGGATTATTCCTCCTATGCCGGTCAGAGGTACATTTATTCCTATATTCAGGAGATCAATGGAACCAAGGCAGATGAGTTGACGCCGATGTATGGTCTTGGAATAGGGCCGATGATGTCAATGATGATGTATGAGAATTCGGACATTGTGGGATTGAATGTCGGATATGTATATCGTGGCTCTCCTGCCGATGAGGCCGGTCTTCAGAGGGGTGACTTCATTTATTCAGTGAACGGAACTACTGTCACGACTTCCAACTACCAGACTTATATGCAACAGCTGTTCTATAATCCGAGCGGGACATATAATTTGGTTGCAAAGAGGTATGTTTACAGTGCAGTTGCGGAAACTTATATTATGGTTGACAAACAATTCACCATCTCTTCTGCTTCTTATGGCTATGATCCGATTCTTTTTGCCGCCATTGCATCCAATACAGCAGACAGCGGCAATGGCCTGCCTGCATTCAAATTCGGATATATGGTTACGGAAAGCTTCGACCTGAGTGCGCAGGTGGTCATTGAAGATCAGATTAAGCAATTCGTTGATGAAAATATCACGGATATGATTCTCGACCTGAGATACAATGTTGGTGGAGCAGTCCCACAGAGCCGGTATATTTCCAGCGCCATAGTTGGTCCTTCCCACGATGATGATATCTTCTTCAAGGCTGAATACGTGGACGGCAGGATAGAGGACTGGACCTTCGGATATGGATATACTCAGACTCCGGACGGGCTTACCCACGCTCCGGATCTTGGCCTGAACAGGCTGTTCGTGATTGTGTCCGAGAGTACGGCATCGGCTTCGGAACTCCTCATAAACTCTCTCAAGGGTATAGATTTCCCTATTACGGTAATAGGAAGCCGCACTGAGGGAAAGAATGTAGGTATGGTTGTTTCGACCATCAATTACAATGGCCGCAAGTTCGAGTTTGCTCCGATTACCTTCCGTTGCTACAATGCAAAGGGAGAGGGAGATTACAAGGATGGAATGCTTCCGTCTCAGGAAAACCTGCTCAACAATCAGAATAACGACTATGCAGACGACCTGGACAGCATATTCCCATATGCCTTCGGCAACTGGGACGATATGAGTTTCAATCTGGGTGTATATCTGTGTCTGTGCGACATTACCGGCGTCGCCCGTCCGCAATTGTCACAGACAAAATCCTCGTCTGACAATCTACAATTGAGACAGGCACAAGAACTTGGACGTAGTATGAGGCCGCTTAGCAGGTCATATCTCAAACCGAGCATAGGCCGCTTCGGCAACATTATCTACGCCCAAGAATAAATTATGCTTTCAGGAAACCTTTTGCGATGAGGAGTTCGGCAATCTGCACTGCGTTGGTTGCGGCGCCTTTGCGAAGGTTGTCTGCAACGCACCAGAAGTTGAGTCCGTACTTTACAGAAGGGTCGCGGCGGATACGTCCAACGAATACCTCGTTCTTGCCCCAGGCAAATAGCGGCATCGGATAGACGTTGTTTGCCGGGTCGTCCTGAACGATTACGCCAGGAGTCTCTGCCATGAGCTTGCGGACATCATCAAGGGTGAAATCTTTCTCGAACTCAAGGTTTACAGACTCTGAGTGACCGCCCTGAACCGGTACGCGGACGGTTGTCGGAGAGACTCCTATGGTGTCGTCGCGCAGAATCTTATGTGTCTCATTGACCATCTTCATCTCCTCTTTGGTGTAACCGGTCTCAAGGAAGGAGTCAATGTGAGGAAGGATGTTCTGGTCGATAGGATAAGGATATACTGCCGGATATTCGCCCCATTTTCCGCCTGCTCTTTCTGCTTTCATCTGGTCAACAGCCTTGTAACCTGTGCCTGTAACTGACTGATAGGTAGATACTACGATACGTTTAATCTTGTAGGCCTGGTGAAGGGCTGCCAGAGGAAGAAGCATCTGGATGGTAGAGCAGTTCGGATTGGCGATGATGTAGTCGGACTCTTCGAGTACGTCACCGTTGATTTCCGGTACCACGAGTTTCTTAGTCGGATCCATCCTCCATTGAGAAGAGTTGTCAACTACGCGGCATCCTACTGCAGCGAATTTTGGTGCAAGTTCTGCCGAAGTGCTTCCTCCTGCTGAAAAGAGGGCGAGGTCGGGGTGTTTTGCAATTGCCTCATCCGCACTCATTACCGTCCACTCCTTGCCCTGGAATGTGATTTTGCGTCCTACGGACTTTGCTGATGCCACCGGATAAAGTTCGGTGACAGGGAAGTTCCTTTCTGCGAGAACTTCCAACATTCTGGTGCCAACCAATCCAGTGGCACCCACTACTGCTACTTTCATAATTTCTTGATATTATTATTGTTCTTCTTCTTGTGTATTGTCATTATCCTTTTCTGCAATTATTTCAGAAATCGGAATCAAATCTTCGGGACGGATGTGTTAATTATAGTAGGATGTCGTTGAGGACTCCGGAGGCAGTCTGGTACGCTCCTGCGCCGGCACCCTGGATGACCAGCGGCGATGGATAGAAGTCAGTCTTTATGATGGCCGCATTGTCGGTGCCGCAGAGATTGAAAAGAGGATGGGAAGCATCGACATTCTCCAGACCGATTCTGGCCTTGTATCCAAATGGAGATGACTCGTCCTTTACAAGTGAGGCTATGAATCTCTGTCTCAGGCCTTTATCTGCCGCCTGACGATAACGCTCCGCAAAGAAGGCCTCATTCTCCTGAAGCATCTTGTAGAATGCAGGAACCTTGCCCTCGAAGAATTCCGGACCAAGGATAGGAGAAATCTCCACATCCTTTTCATCGATTCCGACACCAGCCTCACGAGAAAGAATTAGAAGCTTGCGCAGCACGTCCCTTCCACTCAGGTCCAGACGCGGATCCGGCTCGGTATATCCCGCATCCTGAGCCCGTTTGACAACCTCTGCAAAAGTACCGCCTTCTCCTCCACGATATGTACTGAATATATAGTTGAGCGTCCCGGAAAGGACAGCCTCGATGCGGATGATTTCGTCACCGCTGTTCACGCTTCTTGAAATGGATTCAAGAATCGGAAGGGCGGCTCCCACGGTGGTCTCATACCTCAAGGTGGCGCCGTTTTCAAGGGCAGTTGACTTGATGGCGGAATACTGCTTGTAAGGTGCGGAGAAGGTAATCTTGTTGCAGGCTACGACAGAATACCCTCTTCTGAAGAGATTCATATATTTGTATGCAATGTCCGAAGATGCGGTGCAGTCCACGAAGATGGAGTTCTCCAAAGTGATGTTGGCAAGCGCTTCGAAATAAGCCTCATCCGCTGCGCTCTCTCCTTCAGAGAGTTTTGTGGCAATATCCCTGAGATCCAACCCGGCCTTGTCAAGTATGTATTTACGGCTGTTGGAAAGCCCGCATATGTGAAGACGCTTTCCTGTGCGTGCCGCAATCTTGTCTCCGTTCCTGGCAATGATGTCCACCAGAGCCTTGCCAACAACGCCGAATCCAGCTATGAACAAATTAATGTCCTTGACTGCTGTCTTGTCGAAAAACTCATTGTGGATGTGCAGGATGGCGCTGTCCACATCCTTTGAGGATACAATCACTGAAACATTCCTTTCTGAGGAGCCCTGAGCTGTAGCCCTGACCGGGATACTGTGCCTTCCGAGAGCTGCCAGAAGCCTTCCTGTGGCTCCACTCTGGTTGAGGAAGTCATCACCCACCAGACAGACTATGGAATATCCCTTTTCAACTTTCAGCGGATTGAGCTTCCCGAGCGAAATCTCATAGGCGAAGCATCTGTCCGCTGCCTCCTTGGCCTTGTCTGCGTCTTTTTCCGAAACGGCGATGCACATTGTGTGTACGGAGGATGCCTGAGTGATGAGGATGATGTTGATGTCGTTCTGGCTCAATGTCTCGAAAAGGCGGCTAGAGAATCCCGGAATCCCGACCATACCGCTTCCTTCAAGCGAAAGCAGGGCGATGTCGTCAGAATTGGAGATCCCGATGAGTTTCTCCTTGCTGCGTGGAGGATTCTTCTCTATAAGTGTTCCGAAGGAATCCGGATTGAAGGTATTCTTTA
>CAMBRR010000083.1 GCA_945870315.1 uncultured Bacteroidales bacterium | reverse complement strand
ACCTCCAAACCTTCTGCAGACTCTTGTCCGGTCCCCAATTCATTTATAGTTCCAATACCTTCCTCCGCTTCACTTTCATTCGCTTCACCTTCAATCACTTCACCTCCCTCCATAGCACCTTCATTCGTTTCACCTTCATCGGTTTGACCTTCATTCGTTTCACCTTCATTGGTTTGACCTTCCACCTGTGCATCTTCCCTCGTAGAATCTACTGCAATCTCTTCATTTTCAGATACTTCAGCCTTCTCCTTCTTCTCACCGATGCGTGAGAACCACCTTGAGAAAGCCTTGCTTGCACATAAGAGCCAAACTATAGAACACAACACCAGCACAATTCCAACGGTCCAATAACCGCCAATGCTGTGCAGAAAAGACACTATTACATTCCCGGCATATCCCCCCAGACCGCCCCCAAAACAATTGGTGGTCTTCGTAACTATAGATACCGCGGCTAAAAGCGCCGACGAAATGACACTGCCACTTATGGACAGCAGAGTAATACGGACGATACCGAGCTGGCTGTTGCGAAAAAAGAGCTTCCAGGCATAGAAACCAAGAAGAACCACCAATGCAAAACTACCCAGACCGAAGCAGTCCTGTACAAGAAACCTGCTCCAGTTGTAGCCAAAATAATTGCCTGTGTTCTTAATCAGTTTTGCCTCTTTATATACAGAAGTAATGGAAAGGCTCTGGTCCTGGCTCCAAGTCATCAAGTACGATATGACGCACACGAGAGTGAACAAAGCGAATGCTGCTATTGCCAATCCGGTGAATTTCAATATGTTGGTCTTGGTCTGCGGGTTCATTTCCGTCCAGAACCTCTTCCAGTCTCTCTTTTGTTTCTTTTTTACCATATAAGCTCATTTTCTGTTTTTCTTCGACCTCATCCCTTTCTGCCTCTGCTGTGGCTTGCCGCCGGACTTCTGCTGACCGATTCCCGGCCTTTGGAAAGATGCATCCGAAGAGATTCGTGACAGCTGGATTCCCTCCGGAACCTTGATCCTGTAGTCGGACAATTTCTCTATGTCCTTGAAAATAGTCTCGTCTGCAACACTGTCCTTGTTCCAGATGAGGTATTGCTGACGCATATAGACGGCAAGAGACTTGATGACGGCTGTCTTCTGCGGCCCGTCTTCCATCGTGACTATCAGGTCAATGATGCTTTCGATATTCCTTCCGTAATGAGTCGCCCTGATTGGCTTCTTTTCAATCGGTATAGGTGTGGGACGCTCGTGGAAACGTTCTCTTGACGGCGCCGGATATGGAGAGTCTATGTCAAGAGTGAACCCGGAAATAATCTGCAGATGGTCCCAGAGTTTCTGCTCATAATTCTCCTGAAGATGTACCTGTGGATTGAGGATTTCCATCACCTTGACCACAGCCCTGGCCTGTTCGTTGCGTTTTTCCCTGTCCTCTATGGTCTTGAGGTATTCGACCATCTTCTGAACGTTCCTGCCATATTCCGGCATCCATAGCTTTTCCCTTTGGGTATTGTACTGCTGTTCCCCCTCTAAATCCTGTTTCTCAATGATATCCATATTGTTTAATTTAAGCCCACAAATATACGAAATAATTGGAAATACCGTTTATCCAAACTAACTTTGGAAATTCTTTTGAATCAATTGCTGAAACTTATGAGCAAAAGCAAAATTTACGAACACGACTGGCTATATTCCGCACTGCGTCCTTATGTCGATTGGTGCTGCAGAAGGTCCTACAGAAGCCTGAAAGTGGACGGTTATGAAAATATCCCTCAGGACGGAGCTGTGATTATTGCTCCCAACCATTGCAATACCCTGATGGATGCGCTGGTAATCCTCCAGGCTTTCAAGGATGAGACCGTATTCGGAGCTAGGGCGGATATGTTCAAGAAACCCCTCGTTGCCAAGATAATGTTCTTCCTCAGGATAGTTCCTATGGTCCGTCAGAGAGACGGGCTTAAGAATGTACTCAAGAATTATGAAACCATAGACACCATAGTCGAATCTCTCGAACACAAGGTGCGTTTCTGTCTCTATCCTGAAGGCCGTCACAGGCCGATGCATTCCCTCCTTCCCCTCGGAAAGGGCCTGAGCAGGGTAGCAATCGCCGCAGTCGAAAAAATCGGAAGCCGGTTTCCGGTCTATGTCATCCCGACCGGCATCGAATACGGTGACCATTTCCGTTTCAGAAGCACTTGCAAGGTACATTTTGGTCAGGCAATCAATGTTACCGAGATTCTTTCCAAAGGAGATGTTCCCGAAGCCCAGCAGGCAGACAACATCCGACGCATACTTTTCTCGAAGATGATTCTCCAGAAGACCTATATCCCTGATGATGAGAATCTTCCTTTGAAGTGGACCATTACCAAAATCATTTCGGAAGGCGACAATGTTTCAGCCGTATCAAAGATGCAGGAGACTTTCCGGACAGAAGGCGAGGACTTCGAAAAGGCAGTCCTTAACGATGCGGCAGAGTTTGAAAAAAGAAGGCTGGAAGGCAGATTCAGCATCTATTCCTATCTCGATGCAAGGTCTGCCGGCAAGTTGGCAGCCAAGTCCTTGATTTCCATAATCCTTGCTCCTGCCTTCCTGCTAGCTGCCATTCTGTCCCTCCCTATATGGGGAATTTTCGAGTTCCTCAAACCCCGAATCAAGGACAGAGCCTTTCACAATACTGCTGGATATGGTGTCAGAATCCTTATGGAACCTCTCACTCTCATCTTCTGGGCAGCATTGAGTTTCAGCCTGTTGAAGTGGCTTCCTGCCCTGCTGCTTACCTTGTGCGTGCCATTTTCCTACAATTTCTTCTACGACGGAATCGAGTTCTACCGCCGGTGGATTTCTGACCTCAGGCTTGCAATTGCAGACAAGGAAGTCTCTGGGTTCAACCTTTATGATAGGATAAGGGGTAGGTTCGGGTTATAATGTACAATTTGATTTAATATTGAAAATTATGCATATCGGAATAGCTGGAAATATCGGTTGCGGAAAGACGACTCTCACAAAAATGCTTTCCCAGCACTACGGATGGACGCCAAAATACGAGGCTGTCACCTACAACCCCTATCTTGAAGATTACTACAAGGACATTGAGCGCTGGTCCTACAATCTGGAAACATACTTCCTGGCTCAGCGTTTCAAGGATGTCCTTGAGATTGCCAAGTCGGATGAAGTGATTGTTCAGGACAGGACCATCCTTGAAGGTGTGCATATCTTCGTTGCCAACAACAAGGCGATGGGAAACCTCTCCGACAGGGACTACAATACCTATATGATGCTCTTCAACCTGATGATGTCGATGGTCAAGGAACCCGACCTTCTCATATACCTCAAATCGTCTGTTCCTACCCTTGTTTCACAGATTCAGAAACGTGGCCGGGACTACGAAAAGAGCATCAGCATCGAGTACCTTACCAACCTGAACGACCGCTATGAAGAATGGATCAGCGGTTACAAAGGCCGCGTTCTTACAATTGAAGCGGATAATCTTGATTTCGAGCATGTACCGGAGGACTTTGCCCTGATTACAGACAAAATTGATGCGGAACTTTACGGCCTTTTTTGATTTATTTTAAATCAAAATGGGGGCGGGTATAATTTGTTTATTTGCCATATAGTTTATAACTTTGCTGCGGAATGAAAATGAACGATTTATACCTATGAATTTTTTGAAAAAAGTCGCAGATTGGTATTTCTCGAAACGGACTCTTCCGTATTGGTGCATACTTATCATAGACTGTAGTATTGTGTTTGTGTGTGGACTATTTGCAATGTATCTTGCAAATGGAGGAAACTATTTTGTTGCCAATTTCTGGCAGATTGTCCTTGGACTTTTTATTTGCCTGATTCCGTTCATTGTTTTCTTCAAAGTATTCCACACTTATTCCGGCATCATACGCTATTCATCTTTCGTCGACCTTCAGAGGCTTGTACTTGCCACCTTGTGCGGTTCAGCAGTGATGCTTGTCCTCGGCCTGATTGAAAGATTCACTTCCATTGACACTGATGCCATTCATTTCCCCGGCCCATTTACCACGCTTATGATTTTTACGGGCTCGACATTGTTGATGTGGCTGGTGAGGGTGATTGTCAAACGCATCTTCGACACTTTCAACATTGATGGAGCAGTCCCTGTGGCCGTCTATGGTACCAAGGCAGGCGGAGTCGGAATAGCCAAGAGCCTGAATGCTGTCCGTGAAAAGAAATATAACCTCAAACTCTTCATTACCGACGGTCAGGAGATGAAGGATACCTATCTGATGGGTAAAAAGGTCTATTTCAATGAGAAGGGCATTGGCGAAATCCTTAAGAAAGAGGGCATAAAAGCTCTCCTTGTCTCGCCTCGCAAGACTGAAATCTTCCGTTCCAATACGGAGATGGTGGATGAAATCATTGAAGCCGGCATCAAGATATTGATGTACGGATCTGAAGAATGGGACGGAAAGACCCCGGTTTCTCATCATCAGTTGCACGAGGTGGAGATTGAAGACCTCCTTCCTAGAGACAAGATTGAGGTGGATATGAAGGCCATTGGAGATCTGCTCGCAGGCAAACGCATCCTCATTACAGGAGCAGCCGGCAGCATAGGAAGCGAAATCGTACGACAGGTGGCGGCCTTCTCCCCATCGGATATGGTTCTCATTGACCAGGCAGAAACCCCGATGCACGACATCAGGCTGATGATGGCAAGGGACTTTCCTAATGTCAAGAACATTACGGTGGTCACCAGCATCACCAACAAGGAACATATGGAGAAGATCTTCAGTATTCATCGACCTGAATATGTGTTCCATGCAGCCGCTTACAAGCACGTTCCTATGATGGAGGACAATCCGGCCATCGCAGTTCAGAACAATATTTACGGAACAAGAGTTATCGCTGACCTCGCAGTCAAATACGGCACCAGGAAATTCGTGATGATTTCCACTGACAAGGCCGTCAATCCTACCAATGTGATGGGCTGCAGCAAACGAATATGTGAAATCTATTGCCAGAGTCTCAATAAGGCAATTACCGATGGACAGGTTGAGGGAGTTACCCAGTTCGTTACAACCCGTTTCGGCAACGTCCTCGGTTCCAACGGCAGTGTAATCCCTATTTTCAAGGAGCAAATCCGCAAGGGAGGTCCTGTCACTGTCACCCATCCTGATATAATCCGCTATTTTATGCTTATTCCGGAGGCCTGTAAACTGGTTCTTGAAGCCGGCACTATGGGCAAGGGCGGGGAAATATTCGTGTTCGATATGGGCAAACCGGTCAAAATCGTGGACCTGGCCAAGAGAATGATAGCCCTTTCCGGAGCCAAGGACATTGAAATTAAGTTCAGTGGACTCAGGGATGGTGAAAAACTTTATGAGGAAGTTCTCAACGACAAGGAAGGAACGATTCCGACTGTACATCCGAAGATAATGGTTGCCAAGGTTAGGGAATACGATTATAAGACAGCCTGCAGCAACGAAGAGAAGCTTCTTGAATTGTCCGAAAGCTTCGATGATATGGCAATAGTCCGGATGATGAAGGAGATAGTTCCGGAATACAAGAGCCGCTGCTCCAAATATGAAGAGCTGGATAAATAGCAGGAGCGGTGGAAAGCATTGAACATCATTGGTATGCATTAGGCTTGCGCCATAGGATAATGGCAAGGCTGACGGCAGCTCTCGATGCTGACGGCTTTGAATACTTTGTCCCTCCGAAAATCACCACATTGGTATTCATCCGTTCCACACTGAAACTGATTGACGAT
Organism: uncultured Bacteroidales bacterium; assembly: GCA_945870315.1. Classification (GTDB taxonomy): domain Bacteria; phylum Bacteroidota; class Bacteroidia; order Bacteroidales; family UBA932; genus Cryptobacteroides. Next base: position 683 of record CAMBRR010000083.1, on the reverse strand, counting down.
TTCAAAACATTCCGCGAAGCCGGACTCCATCTGTATTATCTGCGCTCTAGAATTGACTCTCAGCCAATAGTAGTGCCGGATGTGCAGATGTCTCTTTTTATCAAGATCTGCCAGGCCAGCGAGATGCCTATTCTGATGACTGAGGCTCCAAAGGTCAAGCTTGGAGACAAGGTTCGTGTGAAGGAAGGCACATATGCAGGCTTGGTGGGCAACGTGGTACGCATAAAGAAGCAGAAACGAGTGTTGGTGAATATCGCTGATGTAATCTGGGCTACTACCGCCTACATCGGTCCCGACCAGTTGGAGGTGATAGGGGACTCCGAAGTTGAAGGTGGAGTTGAGGGTGAAACTGAAGTGTAAGAAATTGATAATCTGGTGAGAATTTATTACTTTTGCCGGGTTAGGGCTAAATGCCCGAATATAATAATTTGAATTGTAAACGCGCTTTACACCGGTGCTGTATAGTCAAGGAATCGCCGCGTTTTCCACCCGACCACATCGGTGCGGGGAATATCTTTTTATACCTGCCTGTCAGACAATCTCTTACGGGCAGAAATCTTTCAAAACAAGATTATGTTACAGCAGAATGTTTCATTGGAGGGCAAGACTGTCCTCGTGACAGGAGCCGCAGGCTTTATCGGCAGCAACCTCGTCAAGAGATTGTTCCAAGAGTTTACGAATAT
>CAMBRR010000082.1 GCA_945870315.1 uncultured Bacteroidales bacterium | reverse complement strand
CTCGAGCCTACCCGGCTCGGTCGCTTCGCGACTGGTTCACTTTTTAGTCACCCTCCAAGCCTTAGACAAATTTGCGCCTGGTCAATGCGATATGCAAGGCCAGGCGTAGCTTTTAAGATGCCAGGTGAACAGATCTACTGAAAGGATTCCCAGTCTATTGGAAGGATTCTCGAAAATCGGCAGGAGACTGTTTCACATTCCTTTTGAAGAACTTGACGAAATATGACGGGTCGTCAAAGCCAAGCCTAAAGGCTATTTCCTTTACAGAAAGCACAGAATAACGCAACAACCTCTTGGCTTCGAGGATGATACGGCTGTTTATCAATTCAAGCGGAGTACTTGAAGAACACTCCTTAACATACAGAGTCAGAGTTTTTGTTGTGATATTCATACGTCTTGCGTAATCCTTGACTGTGTGCTCCCGGGCATAGTTTTCCTCAACCAGTTTTCTGAAAGCGATGAAGGAAGAATGGGAGACCTTCAGAGAACCTGACCTTCCGGCCTCAGTTTCATTGCAACACCTCCTGATTCTGACCATCAAAAGCTTTACAAGAGAGCGCAGTGCCTCCCTGTGTCCGAGGGCATCTGCATTTTGAAGTTCCTCCTCTATTGCCGTAAAAAGCAGCATAAGAGGCTCACAGCCAGATTCCGGAACCTCCACATAGGGCACGCTCAGATAATCATCGAATAACTCTGCACATACCTTGAGCACTATTCCCTTTTGATCGTGTCTGGCATCAAAGGAATGAATCTGCCCCGGCGAAATCAAGAACAAACTGCCGGGGGAAATAGGATATTGATTGAAATCCACATAATGCACTCCACCACCCTCCTGAAAAAAGATTATCTCATAGAAACCGTGCAAGTGCATTCTGTCAGTTTCCATTCCATTAAGCTTTTCGAAGAATTCAGGCATATGATATAGTTCAACGCCCGCACCCGAAGGATTGTCGCACACCATATCGTAGCGACAGAATATTTCTCTCAATTCGTCCATTCGTTCCTTAATGTTGTCAGGTTTGCATATTTATCAGATGGTACAAATATATCGAATAAATGGTAAATTTTTAACATTGATAAATATAATATTTAATAATGTTATGAATTTACCATAATTTTTCCTTATTAGGCATTTTATTTGCTCGTATCAATACATACTTTTGCAAACACTAAATTACATTGATTATGAGAAGTATTACAAAATTAGACCTCCAGTACGCCCACCGTTTCTATGGATTCAAAGGTGAGGCTCAGTACCTTCACGGACACACAGGCGTCCTTACTATCGAAGTTGAAGAACCAATCAACAAAGGAGTCAATATGGCTTACCCTTGCAACGAGATTCAGAAAGTAGCCTGGAATGTCCTCAAGAATTTCGACCACGCTCTTGTGCTGCGTGAAGACGATCCTCTTCTTCCAGCCATCCTGGATGTTTACGAAAAGACCGGTCTGAAAAACGGCACTCCTCAAAATACTATGAAAGGAGAGGCTTTCAAGACCGATCTTTGTCAGGCATATCCTGATTGTAGACTTGTTGTCACCAAGGAAACGATGACGGTAGAGGGAATGATCAAGATTGTCTATGATCTGCTCAAGGACAAGCTCAACATTGTCAAACTTACTTTCACCAGCGGAGTGAACGCTGCATCTGAAGAATTTCCTTCACATATCAGCATCGACCGCTGCCCTCTTTGCGGAATCGCACTTGATGAAAACGGCGTCTGCCCTAAGTGCGGCTACAGGAAATAATGACAGACATTACCTCTGAGCAAGCTGAGAGTCAAGGTAGAAAAGACCTTGGTCTCCAGCTTTCTTGAGTTTGTCAACGATAGAGGATGCAGTAGCCTCCTCCTCGACCTGCTCTCTGACAAAGCCCCAGAAGAAATCCTGTGTGGCTTTGTCATTTTCTTTTGCTGCCAAGTCAACGACTTTATCAATAAGTTCAGAAACGTGGCACTCGTGAGAATAAACGTGCTCAAAGACCTCAAGAACGCTTCCCCATTTCTCAGGGACAACGTCAATCTGTGAAACCTTTGCTACTCCACCCCTCTTGATAAGGTAGTCAGCCATTGTGGTTGCATGCTCCCTTTCTTCAAGGGCCTGTTTGTCCATCCAGTGTGCAAAACCGTCCCAGCCTTCTGCTTTGAGAGCGAAAGCCATTGAAAGATAAAGGTTTGAAGACCAAAGCTCAGCGGTAATCTGATCGTTGATTGCTTTCTGTAAATCTGTTGAAATCATAATTTTTAAAAAAATTAAAGTATAGTAATATTATCCTCAAAAGAATAACGCACAAAAATATAAAATTCTTTCGGAAATGAGAATAGAGATTTTATTTGTTACTATTCAGCAGTGAGGTAAAGCACCCTGCTGGACCAGTCATTCCTATGGTCAACATTGTGGCTGTAAGGCACCCTTGCCTTCAAGTGCGGTCAATTGGTATATCGAAATGCAAAAATAGTTTCACCCGTACGCAGACCGTCCAAATATGAACAATTCTATAACATCCCTTGGCCGCAAAACAAAATTATGTCAAAAGGAAGAAAATGCGAAGGAAATGAATTTCAGTTATTGCATATATCATTACGACATGATAATTTTGCAATTGGAAAATAAAAAAAACACACAGAGTGGTTATGAAAAAATTTTACTTTTGGACGGCAGTTTTGCTGCTGCCTTTTTTTATGTCCTGCAACAAAGACATACAGGACAGCAAGGTCAAGCTAAGCTATAATCTTGAGAATGACAGGATTATAGAAGAAGGTAAGAATCTTGCAGTGAATTCCGCCGTATTCTCTGTGAACGGGGGTGGCGGAAATTCAGGTAGTGTAGAAGTTGCAAAGGCCGAAGAATATCGCCTTGCATATGATTATGGCGACGGCCAGGTCACTTCAGAGGACCTGCTGTACGACCTTCCTCTTAAGAGGGAAGCTTCATTCTCTGAAAATCCGATGGTGGGATATTCCACCAACACCAATGTTTCTCTTAAATATGCTTTCGGTTCCATCCGAATTCCAGTCACAGGAACCGCATCCCTCAAGAGCATATCCGTTTCGTCCGTTGACTCCAGATATCCGCTTGCCGGAAGCGCCCGGATTTCGATGCGTTTCTTCGATGCGCCACAGGTCAACATGTACAATAATGCATCATCTTCAATTGAAATAGTATTCGAGGAGGGTATGTCTCTGGATGCCTCCAATGCTTCATATATTGAATTCATAGTGCCTCAGGCAGAATATCCGGGACTTAGCTTTATGCTGACAGACAATGACGGCAAGGTAATGGCCACGAGCATAGAGACAACAGTATCCGTTGCACGAGGAGAAAGGACCACAGTTCCCGCAATCAACTATCAGCCTACAGGTGACGTAGTTTCCCTTAACTGCACCCTGGAGAACGATGCCTTCGGGCAGCCTACTCTCTGGCAGGAAGGAGCAACGATCAACGTAAACGGGAGCCTGTTGTCCCTTACGGAAGGCGCAGGCACCTCCACCGGCAGCTTCGGCCCTATTCCTCAGGGAGAAAGCTATCTAGCCGTGACTCCTGTCAATTCTTTCATAGATTTCTCATCCACGGTAGCAACGGTTTCCATCCCTTCAAATATCAGGAACGACTCCCCTGCTATGACGGTAAATCCGCTTGTTGCATCATCTGCTGACAATAATCTTTCATTCAAATATGTGTCAGGATTTCTCTGCGTCAAGGTTTCCGGAGAGAATGTGATTACAAAGGCCACACTTTCCAGCCAGTCCAAGCCTATATGCGGCAAGACCAAGGTAACCTTTGCCGGTTCTGAAATTTCCGATGTGTTTGTGATGAACGATGCGTCCAAAGAGGAAACCATCGACTGTGGAAGCGGCGTTTCCACATCCGGGGGAAAGACCTTCTATTTCACCCTTCCTCAGGGAGAATACAAGGACCTCAAACTTACTCTCACCAATGCGCTGAGCCAGATGGCCGTCTTCGAACTGCCGGCTGTGGAGGTAATCCGCAATGGCAAGACCACCCTTTCCGAGACCATCGAATGGACTCCATCGGCAGAAGAGTCAGGCAACTTGAGCGCTCTTGGATGGGCCAACTGCTACATTGTAAGTTCAGAAGGTTCATATTCATTTGAAACCAGGATGGTTGACGGCACCAGAATAGAGGGCATCGCCTCTGCAGACTGGCTCTGGACTGAGGAACTTGGCCAGAATGCCTCTAACAATCTAATCAGTGATGTCACATATAAGGACGGTAAAATCAGTTTCAAGGCTTCCTCAAAGGAAGGAAACGCCCTGATTGCTGCCTTTGATGCCACCGGGGAGATTCTCTGGAGCTGGCATATTTGGATGACTGATACCCCTAAGGTATTCAATTACAAGAACCGCAGTGACAAGAACCCTGACCTGGGATATTATGCAATGGACAGGAACCTTGGAGCAGTAAGTGCTGAGATTGACGGTGGTCAGGCCACCTACGGACTGTTCTACCAGTGGGGACGCAAGGATCCTTTCGTTGGCGGAAGCAAGGTGGAATACGACACCGATGCTGATGGCAACAAGACGATGTATCCTATGAGAAACGGCTCCGAAACTGTATGCAATACCAAATACCCTCAGGCCAAATGGGCTGCTGCTGAAGGAGATGCGACAACAGGTACGAAGGCATTTGCGATTGCACATCCTATGTACTTCCTGGCTGCCAACAAGACTTCAGGAGACAACAACTGGCTGGCCAAGGGAATCGGCGAATTCCTTACTGACGGAGACCCTAACAATGGGCTCTGGAAGCCGTTCACCAAGACCAACTATGACCCTTGCCCTCCTGGATATATGAACCCGCGCAACGGAATGTGGCGTGTGCTGGAAAGTTCCACAAGTGTGGTATGGCACGATGCACCTTACTATGGAGCCGTATATACCACCGAGGACGGAGAGCAGACCTGGTTCCCTGCACAGGGTTTCAGAAGCGCTCACCCACAGGAGTGCGGAGCCCTCATCAACGTAGGTGTTGAGCATAGCATCATCCAGCTGTGGACCAGCGAGTTACAGGTTTCTTGGCCTTCTTGTAGGGCATATAGTTTCTATATGGATAGCGTGCTGACCAATGCAAGCGCTCAAGACGATGCCTGGGGATATGGTTTGAATGTTCGTTGTGTAAAAGTTTATCAAGACTGAATCAGATGAAAAAGACATTTAATATGGCTGCGAAATTCCTCGCAGCCACTATGATTTTTGCAGTTGTATCTTCAATTGTTACAAGTTGCAACCCGGATGACTCAGAAAGAATAGATGCGACTATCAGTGTAGAGCCTGCTGGACTGGGATTTACCTGGAATGACAGTTCGGAAAAATATGTGGAGGTCAAGACAAATGCCCCTGCCGTCGAAGTATCCTCATCATATTCTTGGATAGGCGCAAAAGCCCAGGATGGCCGTGTATATGTATGGATGAAGAGCGAAAACACCTCAGGAGAAAGCAGAAAAGGCTCCGTCCAGGTACTTGCTCTTGATAAGAAGGGAGTTATCCTTAACGAGTGTCAGTTGGCAGTTTCTCAGGAGAGTGGCAATGAAGACGGTCCTTCAAGCGGAGACGGACAGTTTGAGGACAAGGTGTTTACAGAGTATGTGATGGAGAACTTCGATTATGACAAGGACGGCTTGATCTCTGATACTGAGGCTGCTACCGTTACTTCGATGGATATCGACAGTTATGGAATAAGTTCAATCGCGGGTATTGAGATATTCAAGAATCTGAACAGCGTCGATTTGAGCAACAACAGCCTCAAGACAGTAGACCTGAGAGGGTTGAGCAAACTGCAATACCTAGTCGTGCAGAACTGCGGCACGGAGAACCTTCTGCTGGGCGGTTGCACAGGGCTGACATCCATCATTGCCAGAAAGAATTCATTGGCATCGGTTAACCTCACCGACCAGACAGGCATCCAGTTCCTTGACCTTGGGCAGAACAAGCTCACCAGCCTTTCCATCTCGGATAGGGCTGACCTTCAGTATGTTGCAGTTGATATGAACTCACTCGCAAAGCTTTCACTGAGCGGATGCCCGAAGATCAAAACTCTGGCCTGCCACAAGAACTCCCTGGAGAGCCTTGACATCACCTCGATGCCTGTTCTGGACTGGCTTGACTGCTCTTCCAACAACATAATGTCCCTGGACCTTTCTTCCAGCAAAGAGATGATAAGCCTGATGTGCAACGACAACCTGCTCAAATCTATTGACCTGAGCGCCTGCTCCAAGCTCAAATATTTCAGCTGCCGTTCCAACAGAATCGAGGCTATGGACGCATCCCGCTGCCCGCTTCTTGTCAAACTTGACTGCGGGGCGAATCCTCTCAAGAGCCTGACTATCACGGGCTGCACTGACCTGGCAATTCTTTCTTGCGACAACTGCGGCCTTGCCTCATTGGACGTTACTGCATATACGAAGCTTACATCTCTCATCTGCAACGGCAACTCCATCAGTTCCCTCGATGTTGCCTCAAACCTTGCTCTTGAAACCCTTTATTGCCAGGACAACGG
>CAMBRR010000081.1 GCA_945870315.1 uncultured Bacteroidales bacterium | reverse complement strand
TTGTGGACCACAATTTTGTGAACTATTCGAAAAATAATGTATATTTGCATACAAACACAATTTGTCATGGAAAGAACATTTGTATATGGGATGGCTGTTTCCGGTAACAATTTCACGGACCGGGTTAAGGAGACAAAGCGTATTATTTCAAATTTCGAGAACGGAATCAATACTATACTCATCTCGCCACGGCGAATGGGAAAGACCTCACTTATAAACAAAGTCTGCAACTCAATTCATAAGCCGGGAATAGTAACTGTAAGAATGGATGTGTACAATTGCAGAAGCGAATATGATTTTTACAACACCTTTTGTTCAGAAATTTTGAAACAGACCTCTTCAAAGATAGAGCAGGCATTGGAAGCAATAAAGGAATTTCTTGGTCGGATAGCGCCAAAAATATCTATAAGCCCAGACATGACAAGCGAGTATTCTTTATCATTGGGGCTTTCTCCAAAGAACATTTCGCCTGAGTGCATTCTTTCTCTTCCTGAAAAAATTGCGGAGAAGCACGGATACCATATAATCATCTGCATTGATGAGTTTCAGCAGATTGGAGAATTCCCTGACTCACTGGATGTACAAAAGAAACTTCGCTCGATATGGCAACATTTCAGGAATGTTTCCTTCTGTTTTTACGGAAGCAAGAAGCATATGATGCTTAAGATATTCCAAAACAGGAGAATGCCCTTCTATCAATTTGGCGAATTGATAACGCTTGACATGATTCCCACACATGACTGGATAGAATATATCGAATCAAGATTCAAGGAAAACGGGAAAAGTATCTCTGCCGAATACGCGGAAAAGATATGCAATTCTGTTGACAATTACTCATCATATGTCCAGCAGCTTTCTTGGAATGTCTTCGTAAATACTGAAATAGAGGTAGATGATGCTGCATTCAACAATGCCATGTCCGACATGATGTCACAATGTTCAGCCCTATTCGTCCAACAAACCGAAGGTCTTACTTCATATCAGATGAATTTTCTGAGGGCAATCTGCGACGGTGTCCACTCTGATTTCACCAGCAGAAATGTCTTGGAGGATTACAATCTGGGAAGCAAATCCAACATATCAAGAATAAAAAACGCATTACAGGAAAAAGAACTTATTGAGTGTCGGGAAGACGGGATCCACATAGCAGACCCGATGCTCAAATTATATCTGAAAAACGGGCTAAAGTAGTCATTGTAATGCCAACCGGTGCAGGAATTCCTATCCATGCACAAGGAGGGAAAGAAACTGAGTAAACTTATTATTAAATATTTATGAAGAAAAGATTATTTATGTCTCTGGCTGCTGCATTTGTCTCAGCCATTGTTTTCAATGTCTCTGCGCAGAGTCTCACTGACCTTCTTAAAGGTACAAAAGCAGGTGATGCTGTAAATGCTGTCACCAATCTCGTCGAAGCCGTGACGAATTCCAGCAATGTATCTCTTCCGGGAACCTGGAAATATACAGGACCTGCTATTGATATGACGGGAGATGACGCTCTTTCCAATATAGCCGGTTCCGCCGTGACTTCAGAAATGGAGAAGAAAGTTGCTTCCGCATTTGAGAAAGTGGGTATCAAAGAGGGCACAGTGTCATTTACATTCAATGATGATATGTCATTCTCCTGCACAATTTTGGGAAAGACTCTCAACGGTACCTGGGAAAAGAACACCGAGGAAGGAAAACTCACACTTCAGTTCGGCCAGACAATGAAGTACCTTTCAATAACAGGCTATCTTAAAGCCACCACTTCAGGATGCGAGCTGCTTTTCGAGTCTGACAGATTCCTTTCCTTCCTGAAGACAGTTCTTTCTGCAGTAGGCAAAAAATCCACAACCGCAAGCGCAATTTCAAGCCTTTCCAATTCTTATGATGGAATGAATCTCGGCTTCAAACTCAGCAGACAGTAGTGGCAAAAGCATAAAAAGACCGCCCGGATGGTACATATTCCTTCCGGGCGGCTTGAATTATTATATACTTTCGATATATCGGCAAGGACAAAAAAAACTTATATTTGCGTAGTGAAACTCCAGACAACGCCAATATGGCAAGACCATTTTAAAGAAACATCTGTCTGGTGGACCTGCTGAGCCGCAGAAAAAGTGTATTTTTGTAAATAGTTATTGCAAAAGAATTTCCGCCATATCCAACAGCAGGAGGAAATCCGGCGGAACTGACAGGATACAGAAAATGGGAAAAAGGATACTTGTAGTATTTACAACAGGCAATATCTATAGACGCAGGGGTTTGTTCAATGCTGTTATGGGCAGGACAAAACACCTTGAAGACATTTGCGGCTATGAAATGGATGTGCTCCTTCTTTCCACTTATTTCCCCTGGTATGTCAGGCTATTGCGGAATACCGGGAAAGTGCCACGGCCAAGCGTATATGAAGCGGATGGAATTCTTATGAAAGTTGACTGGTGCAGATTCTCCCTGTTTGACTATGTGATGAATGTCAAACTGCATAAAGGAGTATTTTTCAAGAAGCTTCACAATCGGAAACTTGTAAGAAAGCTGAATGGATATGACTTCATCATTGCCCATTCAAGAGAGTGTGGAGAATTGGCCAAAATGGCTAAAGAAAGATACGGAATACCTTATTCCGTGACATGGCATGGATCCGACATCCATTCAGAACCGTTATTGTACATTCTGTCTGTTTCGTATGTTTTCGGACTGGACAATCAGGAAAAGCTTGCAATAAAAGAATTTGTACATGCAAAGATCAAATCTTTCAGGTAACCGGAGCGTGCACGGGTGGGGCAAGGCCGGAGGACATCTCAAACAGGTGAAGAAGCACACCGGGGCTCTGGAGCTGATACGGAAGCTTACCGGGCTCGACTGCCTACCGGCAGAGGGATTTTGTATACATTTGTGCTGAAAAATATTCTTGACTGAAAAAGTACTGCAATATGAGAAAGGAAAGCAGAGAAATGAGTGCCGGATGGGCACTGGAGGTATTCGACAAGGCTCCCTACATCACGGTCAGCATGACTGGAGCGGACGGCAATCCATACGGTTTGCCGCTGTCTCTTGTACGGACTGACGATAAGACTTTCTGGTTCCACTGTGCCACCGAAGGAAAGAAGCTGGACATCCTCAAAGCCAACCCGAGGGTATTCCTGTCAGCCGTCACCCGGTGCAGGCCGCTCAGAGGCCCGAAGGACGGCAGCTTCACGCTGGAGTTCCAGTCGGCAACGGCCGTCGGGATGGCGGAAATCGTCGAGGATGAGAACGATAAAATTGAAGCCCTTAGAGCAATATGCCAACGTTTCCTCCCGCAGCAGATGGAGGGGTTCGAGGAGGCGGTCTCAAGAAGCCTTCACAGGACCGCCGTCGTGAGAATCACCCTCACGGAGCCGCCGGTTGGAAAGCGCAAGCAGTACGACACGGGCGGCGACGAGATGAAATACGGCAGGATGGAATAAATTTCTTTGATATCCGTATTACATTTATCAAAAATATTGTTACCTTTGTCTTCCAAAGCATCAGGAAATGGAAGACAAGAAAAGCAGAAGGGGCGGAGCGCGCCCCGGTGCGGGGCATCCCAAGGGTGACAGCAGGATGATATCCTTCCGTGCACCCGGCCCTCTGGCCGAGCAGCTGGAAGGGATGGAGAACCGCACGGAGTTCATCAGGCAGGCGGTATCGGATGCCATGGCAAAAAGGGCCGGCACTGAGAACATCGATCGGCGTCCACAACGAACCGGCACGACAGGGCAAACCGTGGCAGCGATCCCCGCTAGCAGTGTCCACTCACTCTCACTCCCCTATTATGACATCAGCGTGGTGGCGGGGTTCCCCGTCCCACTGGACAACGACGAACGCTCGCAGGACATCGACATCCTCTCGATGCTCTGTCCCCATCCGGAGGCATCCTACCTCATACGGGTCAGCGGCAACTCGATGATCGACGCGGGAGTGCTCAGCGGTGACATCGTCATCGTGGACAAGAGCAACCGCAACCCCACACCTCACGAAATCGCGATGTGCGAGCTCAACGGCGAGTACACCCTCAAGCACTTCGTCCTCGAGGAGGGACAGGGATGGCTCGTCCCCGCGAACCCCGAATACCCCAGAATCCGCATCACCCCGGACGACGACTTCAGCGTCTGGGGTACCGTCACATACATCATCCACAAGGCAAGAGACTAGCCATGATAGCCTTGGCCGGAAACGACCGAGAAGCCTGGAAGAACAAGAAGGATCACCTTACGCCCAACTACCTCACTGACATTGACCAGATAATGATGGTACGGATATGACTCAGTGATTGATACACTTTTCATTGAAAATATTGCAAAGGTAAGCAGATTATGCTACCCTTTGCAACAAATAACACGAATAGTAGGGATATAGTATTTACTATATTTCGTCAATTTATTGAAATATTGTCATAATTTAGTATATTTGCATTGTTATGACAAGTTGCGAGAAATACATATTGGAGTATTCTGCGGAACGTGATACATTCCGCAGCTGCGACTTGTTATCTGCAGCGGAAAAAACAGGATTCCCGAACACCTCAGTCAACTGGTTCCTGCACAAGCTCACTTCTGAACGCAAGCTCAGCCGGATTGGACGAGGTATCTATTCCGGGACTTTCCGTCAGGAATTCAAAAATGAGCCCGACGAACCTTTGATAAACCTTGCAAGGCAAATTCTTGATCAATATCCGGGAGTCAGGGCTTGCTTTTATCATGGTACAATCCTGTCGCCACTGCTTCATCATCTGTCTTATAACGCACTGACATACATCGAAGTTCAGCGTGACTTGACGGAGATACTCTTTCACCGGCTTCAGGATGCCGGAGAGAAGGTATATCTCAAGCCATCGCGCGAAGTGATGCAGAACTATATAGACATCTCTCAGTCAGGAATAATCATAAAGCCGCTGATTTCCGGCTCGCCAGTCACTATCGAATCCGGGATTCCGATGCCTACTCTGGAAAAAATCATCGTTGATACACTGTGTGACGAAGACTTCAGTTATCTTCAAGGTGGCGAATGGGAATACATTGTCGAGAACGCCTTCAGCCTGTTCACCATCAACAGTTCCCGGCTGTTCCGTTATGCCGGACGCCGAGGCAAAATGCATGAGATTAAGGATGCTGTTAATTCATATTTACTATGATACGCAAGGAATGCTTCACAAAAGAATGGATAGAAACGGTCCGGGACCGGTTCAAATATAATGATGTCAATCTCATCGAGAAAGTAATCCGGGCATTTTCTCTTGTTGAAATGCTCAGTGAATCAGGTTGTCCCTATATCTGGAAGGGCGGATCCTGTTTGATGCTGCTACTGGGATCAGGTCTTCATCGTCTCAGTATCGATGTGGATATAGTATGCCCTCCGGGGACAGACATTGAGCAATACCTCGCAAAGTTTCCAGAATATGGTTTCACCGGACGGGAAACCATCGAACGCGAACAGCGTTTCTCATCGGTTCCAAAAACTCACGAGAAACTCCATTACAGGGTCGCATATCTTTCCCAAACTGAACGTACAGAAAGCATTCTGCTGGATGTCCTGTATGAAGATGCCCAATATGAGAAGGTTGAGACAAAAAACATCGAAAGCCCGTTCATCCTTCTTGACGGAGCACCATTGACCGTGAAGGTCCCATCAGTCGATGACATTCTTGCCGATAAGCTCACCGCATTCGCTCCAAACACATCAGGAATACCGTATTTCAAGAATGGGAAACCAAAATTTGTAGAAATAATCAAGCAGCTCTACGATATCGGCCGTCTGTTTGACGCAATGGACGGTTTGGAAACCATATGCAGGGTATTCAACCGTATCGCACCCATTGAACTTGCCTATAAACACCTTTCCGACGAACCGACAGTAATATTCCAGGATATCAGGGACACTGCGTTGTGTTTGGCAACCCGATGGAAAGCTGGCCAAGGAGATTTTGATGCACTTCAAAAAGGAGTCACGTTCATACGCCCTTTTATGTATCAGAGCAAATACTATATTGAGGATGCGATTACTGATGCAGCTAAAGCTGCTTGTCTGGCTACAAGCATTGAGAAAGGCGCAAACGCAATTCCGCGATATGATAGGGACAGAGAAACCCCGGTTTTACAACCTATGCTTTCAAATAAATTGAACAAATTGCGTGTAATCCTACCTGAAGCATACTATTATTGGGCACTCACAAGTCAGATGATGCAACAATGAAGATAGATGAAGCAATACTATATGTCCTTGCAGAGCGAAACGGGGGCCTTCGCACGGAGCAGATTGCGGATATCATCAACCGCAGGAAGCTTCACGTGCGTAAGGATGGCCAGCCGGTGACTTCGGCCCAGGTCTATGCCGTGGCCATGCACCATCCCGACACTTTCGTCAAGGCAGAGGGGCGGATAATGCTGATGATTTGAGACAGATGACAGTGAAGGCACCCATATACAGCATCAGCCGTCGACGCGGGAGTGCTCAGCGGTGACATCGTCATCGTGGACAAGAGCAACCGCAACCCCACACCTCACGAAATCGCGATGTGCGAGCTCAACGGCGAGTACACCCTCAAGCACTTCGTCCTCGAGGAGGGACAGGGATGGCTCGTCCCCGCGAACCCCGAATACCCCAGAATCCGCATCACCCCGGACGACGACTTCAGCGTCTGGGG
>CAMBRR010000080.1 GCA_945870315.1 uncultured Bacteroidales bacterium | reverse complement strand
TCTGGAGTTCGACTGCCGCCACTGCGAGATGGTCGTCAAGGCCGAGTAGGTCCAATCCGACTTGTCATATATCACAGATTATTTTGTCGCCCATAGAAATTTATGCATTTTTGGAGTGCCGTTCCGAATTTGCATAAAATGAATAAAGAGTACATTCAAACCAGCACGTTTCCGCATTTGATTGTTTCTCTGAGGGCGCTGTGATAGTTTTGAGGACCACTCCCCTGCTGACAATTTCTGTTACATAATTTATCTTATGTTAACTTTACTGTATCCCCCAACTCCTCTAATCCCAAAATCCATATTTATCCAAAGCAGTATCTTGTTCGAACACATCATCGTCAATATTCATCTCCTTTGGTTTCAGAATTAATTTTAAGGCAGGCGTACAAGCAAAGGATACCTGATCGATTTTTACGACGGAATTGAATGTAATTCTACACAAGGCTTTATTATGATAGAAGGCTTCGCTACCTATCTCCTCCAGCGATTTTGGGAATCACCACCTACTGTTAGGGTAGGGACTGTCGGAAAATGTTAAAGCTGTCCTAATAAATAGATTGCCAACGTGTTAAATTAAACATGATTCTCGTCTTCAAACTGTCCAACATCTACGACATCTCACTGTACTGTACGACCGGGAATACATAGTCCCCGAAGATTTCGATGTGAAAACCTTCGGGGATCAGTATGATTTTGGTGAAGTTCAAAAGTCTAAACCCTATAACGACATGTGCAAGACTCGGAAATTTGTCTTTGACGACGGCTTTGACTTCACACTGCAGAAACGGCGTCCTGCGCCGTAATGGCCGGCGAATTCAAAGAATAGCTACTTGGCGACCAAACGAACACGGCCTTCGCTGTACTGCCCACCGGTGGAAAATGAAAGGCCAGATTTATCTTGTTCGCGAATTTTAAGACTAGTATGCTGGGTGTTATCCCCTGCTGCAAAATCTCCGGTCCAATAATACTCATTAATTAATATCTTTCCTGAAAGAAGATCTTCTTCTTCACCTACGGGCAATATAATGCTATTCCCGTTAATGCTGCTGACTACTTTGAAAGCAGTACACATAACTCCTCGGTTGTTCAGATATTTCAGATAAGTCCATTGACACTTATCAATCAACTCTTGAACTTCGTTGGTTGTTGGGAGTCTCCATTTTTCTCCAAAGAATATGACAGATTCTTGTGTACAAGGTTCATTCCCATAATAAACAGGGTCGCCAAGTTCTTCAGGATTACTGGAACCAAAATTCATACTTGACCATTTGACGGACAATCCAAGATCTATAGGGATGAGGTTGGTACTGGGACCGATTTTGATTCTTTTGCCGTGCTCCCATAATTCTTCTTGTGCGGAGCCATCTTTTGAATACTTCACACCAATTCCATTAGCGCCTCCGTCCCATCCGAAACAAGCAAGCTTTTTGCCGTTAGTCCATTTATAAATGTTGGGCTTATTTAGAATGTTTCCATCCAAAAACTCGCCTTCGAGCGTGTCGCCATTTTTAAAAGTGAATAATGCATGGCCGGTTCTCATATCCTCAACAAAACCGCCATCATACGTTTCGCCACTGGAATAGACAAAATGACCATTTCCGTGACGGAAACCATTATGAAAATCACCTTCATACTTACTTCCGTTCTCGAAAACAACTTTTCCTTTACCTTCCGGTTTGCCATCCTTCAGGTGCCCCGTATATGTACCTTTCCCTTCCAGCTTGGCAATGAACTCTATGGAAACAATAGTTTCTGCTTCGGCTTTGATTCTTGCTTCTTCAGCCTCAGCTCTGGCTTTAGACTCGGCCGCTACTTTTTCTTCGGCGGTTTTCTTTATACGATCAGCAAGGAGTGCCTGAAAATCACTGACCAACACCAGATAGTTCTTTCCTTCCTCGGAAAAATCGACCACCTTTTCTACCACGACATTAGGATACTCGGTAGAGATGAACTGAAGAATATGCTGACCAACCGGAGCCTTCTCCTTGATGATCTGGTTAGGTGGCAAGAGGAAAAGGAAATCACCGTCACAGACAACCTGACATTCGGCATCTGCGCGGGTTGTAAGATTCACCATACCCTCATTATTATTCCCCAGGGTACTTGAGGCTGGATTGTCAGATGAGTTCTGCTCCAAGAAGTCGAAATAGTTGTTAGTTGCCATAATTAGTTAGGAAATAAAGAATTATATCGATGCGATAATTGTTTTGAGATCAGCGTGATTCGGCATATTATTGCGAATCCCTGCCCCCCATATGAGAATAAAGCGTATATCTGGTAGGCTTGTAATCGAGTACTCGACATATTTAGCTTTACCTTCGCTTTTAGCTGGATTCTTAAGAGTTACTGTTATTCCCATCTTTGTAAGATACGCCTTGATTCTTTTAAAAGATTCCTCGCTCATTCTCAGCAAGACCACTCCTTTGAGTTTCGAGTTACTAATTTTCTTTGACTCTGATGCAGCGAAGCATATGACATCTTCGTAAATACGCTTGATATTGTTTTTGACATAGGCCCAATACCCCGTTCCATTTATGCTGGATGTATGCCACGGAATCAACTCGATACTTAGGTGATTCTGTAAGTTATATCCGGACGGAATAAAACCCAAGTCATGCAGGGCATCAAGTATCGGCAATGCTCTTTTTCTTTCATGCCAATCAGCAGTGTCTGACAGATAGGGAGGAATAACGATGTCTGCAGCGTATGAACCCTTGTAAGGGACTTTTGTTCTTGTTTGTTTTGGTCCTGCTTTGCCTGGGTTATAATTAATGATCACAGAATGAAGTTCGGTACTTCCATCGTTTCCCCACCATGGTTCAGGTATAAAGTCTATCGTAGACTCTCTTTTCTTGTTATCATTATACAAAGGAGTATCCTGGGGATTAGACCATCCCTGAATAGAGTATCTTTTGTGATACCATTTAGTAATAAATGTTTCCCAGGTGGAATAACTCATCTTGCAACGCAATTACTGAAACAAGGCCTTATCTAACTTTGAGACCTTTAGAAGATAAAAACGATTGAAATACTCATTTACAAACTCTCTTTCGTCATTAGAGTTTTGGTAACTTACGTCTGAAGACGGCCCGAATGGGGCGCCAAGAGAGTCCTTTTTGCCTTTGAGACTATTCTCCCAAGATGCAAGAACCTGGTTGTAGTTATTGCAACATGAATCAATACGATTAGTTGACATAATCATATCATCCATGGAGAAGGAGACATAGGATGAATCCCAGTCACAAGGGACCATCCGGTTAACTATCACATAATCCACCATTTCTGCTTGATAATCATTAATACACTTCTTCGCATCTGACTCAGTTAAAAAAGCGCCTGCTAAACCCAAGTCAACGAAAGGGTTTGCCATATTAATAGTACTTTTGCTGTTGGGCCATACGGTGAATCTTGCACATCTCCTCGATGTACTTTGTGAACACGCTCATCTTAGTGGAAATCTCCTGAATCTTCTTCATGATGTCGGAGTCAAAGTCCTGGCGGAAGTGGTCAAACATATCATCATCCCAGGATGATTGAAGACCCTCTGTCTGCTGCCTGATCTTGGTAAAGATCTGAAGCATTTGTTGGTTTACATTGGCAAGGTTTTTTCCGTACTGTTCGACGGCGCCAATGTTTCTCATTGAACTGTCAGCCATAATATTCAGTGTTTTAATTACTTATTCAAAATGTCCGCATCAGGAAGCAGGAAAGGAGTGAACAGGATAGGATCATCTCCTTCCGGATAATAATATGCACGAAGGTGCTCCTCTTCGTCGCTCAGGCTCTCTACATCAATATCCTGGCTGAACCTCATAGGGCTCAGGAGTTTATTCTCGGAACGGAGAATGACCTTATGCCGGAACTTATCGGTAGCATTGAGACCGAAATCACCTTCGAACAGGATATTGCCGGGTTTATCCACCTGGAGAAGAATGTGCACCCCTTGCATGGGGCCTTCGTCCAGTATGTAAGTGAACACTTGCTGGAATGTCATCTTGGAGAAGTCTTTCTGTCCAGAAGGCGCGGCAAACGGATCGTTGAAACTAAGGACTTCGATTCCTTCAACTTCCATCGGAACAGCGGTATCATCGCCCGGTGGTAAATTCCGTTTCATTTCGATAAAGCGTTCACTTCCGGCAATGGTAAGGATGACGGGTCTTGCACTGCCGTTCTGGATGTCTTCAGCAATTGCTTTGAGAGTCCTGCCGCTGCGTTGACGTTCAATCAGATGGCAGTAACCCTGATTCTCCAACTGATTAAGCAACTCTTTATAAGGACTATCGGATTTGGAAAGGCAGTCTATGACGAGGAAATCACACGTGCGGCCTTGGGCTTTGCCGGAAATGATGAGGCTAACAAGGGCGTTCATCATAACATTGACCGCCTGGTCCTGCTTGTTGGCGCCAAAGAACAGGATATTTTCAGAAAAGTCTTCCTTTAGCTCAATGGCGGTATTGTTTCCTTTGAGCCCGATATTCCTACCAACGAATGCAGTAAGATTCTTTTTTGCAGGGGCAGATAGCAGTTCAATATCTTTCTCGGTTAGCGAATAGACAGCCGATCCGGAGAAATATGCCTCACCGTTGCCTTTGAGGTCTGCCGCCTTCTTCTGTGCAGCGTCAATTGCATCTGCCAATTCATCACCGCTGGCATAGAAAGTCTGCACTTGCCCTACCAGGTCTTTCTTATGATAGTAGCAAGCCAATCCGGTCGCCTGTTTGGCTGTCATATCACTGCTGTCAGGGACAAGGCGGTTAGAATCTGACGGAGCGCTCATAAGGAGCAGGCACTCTGTCAAGTTCTTCAGAATCTGACCCGAAATATCCGTTTCGTCCAGTTGCTGTGTGGCCAGAAGCATATGAATTCCCTGGCTGCGTCCTTGGGTTGCAATCGTATTCAGAATGTCAGAAATCTCGCGGTGAATCTCCAACTGGACACCTCCGCTTCTGGGCGTCTGGAACATAACCTGACACTCATCTGCCACAAAAAGGACTTGAGGCAATCTGCTATCAGAATGCTTCTTATTATACCCTTCTATGTTTTCCACCCCTTCCTTGACAAAAAGCTTGACCCTTTTCTTGTTCTCTTCCCTCAATTCGCGAAGGACCTCAAGCGTCATCTGTGGATCGCTATTGTCCACCAGAACGGCTTTAGTGTGTTTCTCTCCACGATAACGGTTGAATTCAACTCCCTTGAAATCCATCAGGTAAAGGATAAGATCTTCCGGAGAGTACTTCAGAATGGCCGACGTTATGATATTATTCAAGAGAACAGACTTGCCGGAGCCGGACTGGCCAAGGATGAATGCGTGGATATAATCCTTAGCATTGAATTTCAGCGAGATCTCTTGTTTATTAGATATATCAAGGCCGATAGACACGCTGATTTCGGAAGTTGTAGGCTCATACTGATGTTTCTTCAACCCGTCGAAATCCTGTTTTAGGATGCCGCGTTTCTGAACCTTGGTGGCCTCCTTCACCTGGCGGTCAATAAATTCAGAGCACAGACGTGCTTCTTCAGTGCCGACCGGTTTTTCGTCAATCTCAAAAAGGAATCGGTTCAAGACATCATCATGACCGGAATTGCGGAACAAGAACTTGTTCCCCTGAGGAAACAGAAGTTCCATCTCTTGCAGCAGGGACTGGGGATTGAAATTGCCTGAAGCATAACCGTTCTCTTCAAAGCGGGCAGCCATATCCCAAGTCAAAATGACATAAATACCGGCTTTTGCACCCGCCTTCACAATATGGAACAGTTTCTCAGCATGGCTCATATTCAGCCCGTGAGGGATGTCAGTCAAGAAGATAAACTGGAACGGGATTTTTGCCTCTTTCCCCAAAGCCTCATTGAGATCGACAAGTGAACTCTTGTTGGCAATGCTGATGGCCGACGTTCTGGGAAGGATAGAGTCATAGATTGCATCAAGTTGCTTACCGAATTTGTCGGCAGAACCGGCCAGATATACCTTGGTAGAGTTCTCCTGAAACAGGAAATCGTTGATAAGAAGGTGGGAATTAAAAACGCTTCCAGGCTGACCGCCATTGTAAATGAGCAGGCGGCATAGTTTCGGAGACAAGCAGGCAGCGATACGCCAGACAAGCCGTTCAAGGCAATGGTTAACCTGCTCTTTCGTCTGAGCAGAATTGTACAGAAAACACAGGGACTGCCGTTCTAACAAATCAACGAGGGCCGGAATCTCTATCTTAGGGCCAAAGAGTTTGCCGACAAAAAGCCCCTCATTCGGGAAATGAGGCACAGCATCCTCCGGAAGGAAAAAATCCGGAGCGTTTGCAACCGTTTTCTTGACGTTATCGTAAAAATCAGGCATATCCAGATTGTTAAGGAACAAATGTACTAATTTTATCTAACAGCCCCTAATGCTGTATATTAGTTGCGCTTATTATGTAGTCCGAATGCAAAGATACGCATATCTTATGCAAAACCTTCGCATAAGGTCGATAATCTTGTCAGCAAAGGGGGGCACATCAACCTTTAGTCGACCTCATGATATTATTCCTTCGGAGTTGTTGTAAAATGTTCAAACTTCTCCTTGCGGAGGTTTACATACTTATACAATGTAGCACGGCTGATGCCGGTGGTCTTTGAAATCTCATCGACGGAATACGCCTTGGAGTCATAAAGGGTCAGAGCCTGTTCAACTATCTTCTTGTCTTTGCCCGGCCTTCCGCCCATCCTTCCTCTCGCCCGTGCCGAAGCAAGTCCTTCCATCGTCCTCTCACGGATGAGCTCGCGTTCGAACTGGCTCACGCCGCTGAAGATGGTAAAAAGGAGTCTCCCCTGAGGAGTTGTCGTGTCAAGCCACGGCTCCTTCAGCGACTTGATGTTCGCCCCGGCCTTCTCCACCTGCTCGACCAGGTCGAAGAGGTCCTTGACCGAACGGCTGAGCCTGGTGAGCTCGCAGATGATGACGGTGTCCCCTTCCCGGAGCATATCCATCATCCGGAGGAGCTCCGGACGATCCTTCCGGGTTCCGGTGAACTTCTCCTGGAAAATCCTGTCGCACCCCTCCTTCGTGAGTGCGTCTATCTGCCAGTCCAGGTTCTGGTCGAGCGTCGAGCAGCGGGCATATCCTAACTTCATCTTCCCCTTAGTTTGTAAAGCCAATTTTACCGGCTTTTCCGTACTTTGATTTTAAGACATATTTTCATACAAAGATAGAAAAGTTTTGAGTACTTCCAACCATTCCTTCGAAGAGTGTTCAAAAAACCACGGTTTTATGAACAGCGAGGGAAATCCGGAATCAAAATGTTACCTTTGTGTAGAAATCATCCTCG
>CAMBRR010000079.1 GCA_945870315.1 uncultured Bacteroidales bacterium | reverse complement strand
CAAACTTGCCTGAACAATCATATCAATAATTTTGATATATTTGCCGGATTTCTTAAACCCAGTGGTATGAATACATTCAATTGCAATGGCGATTGCCACGGCTGCCCTCTGATGGCATCAAAGGGTGAAATGCGATGCATCAGAGTAGCTGTGACCGGTTACTGCAATATTGGCAGCAGCAAAACGGTTTCAGGAAACGGTTTCTCCATCCGTTTTAATGTTCTTCCTGAAATATCTTCTATCCTAGACACACCGACGGATATTGTCCTTCACATCGTGGATGCGATGCATCTGGAGGATACTCTCTATCCTGTGACCAAACTAAACGATATGGACATCAAGGTCATCCTTGTTGTCAGAAACTATAAGGAATTCCTCTCTACAGGCCATTCGCTTGACATCCGCCAGCTTTCCAGGATGCTTGGGATGTCGATTGTAACCTGTGAAAAGGATGATACCCTTGCCGAGATGACTCTGATAGGCAAAATAGCCGAGAATTTCACTCAACCATATGAAAGGAAGGTGAGCGTCCCGTATGGTCAGGATGTAGAGGAAGCCATAACCAAAATATCTTCAGCCATTCACAACGGACACGATGAATGGCAGCATTTTTCCGAACGTTATGTCGCGGTGAGGCTTCTAGAACATCAGGATTATATACTTCCTTATGTGGAATCTTTGCCGAATGCTTCAGAAGTGCTCGACGTTGCGCATAAGGCTCACGATGGATTGGAACTTGAGTTCGGGGAACAGTCCGAGGTGCTTGTGGCCAAGGCTAGGCGTGGTTTCGTGGCAGGAGCCCTTCAGGAGACGGTATCCCATGGCGGGGACAGTTCCGACCACACATTCTCGATGAAACTGGACGCCATCCTGACAAGCAAATGGTTCGGTTTTCCTCTGATGATACTGATTCTGCTTGCCGTCTTCCAGTTTACATTCACCTTGGGAGCCTATCCCCAGGAATGGATAGAGTCGGGTGTCAACCTGCTTTGCAGCTGGCTGAAAGGCACGATGGAGTCGGGATGGTTCACAAGTATGCTAACTGACGGAATACTCCAGGGAGTGGGTTCCGTACTGGCTTTCCTGCCCAATATTATCATTCTCTTTTTCTTCCTTTCATTGCTTGAAGACTCGGGCTATATGTCCAGGGCGGCCTTCCTGATGGACAAGATAATGCACCTTGTGGGACTTCACGGAAGGTCGTTCATCCCTATGTTGATAGGGTTCGGGTGCAATGTTCCGGCGATTATGGCTGCAAAGCAGATAGAGAATACCAGGGACCGCACTCTTACAATGCTGATGATTCCTTTTATGAGTTGCAGCGCACGTCTTCCCGTCTATCTACTTTTCGTATCTGCCTTTTTCGCGAATTACAAGGCACTTGTAATGGTCGGCCTCTATACAATAGGAATACTTCTGTCCATTCTTTTTGCCTTCATTATGAAACATACCCGTTGGTTCAGGATGCAGGACGAGGACTATGTTTCAGTGCTTCCGCCTTTCAGAAAACCTACCTGGAGGAATACCGGAATGCATATCTGGGAAAGGGTATCTGATTACCTTAAGAAAATCTCCACTGTCATTCTTGCTGCTTCTGTCATAATATGGGCTCTGGAGTATTTCCCTGCCGATAAGACGGACAACGGCGCCAATCCTGAGGAATCCTACCTTGCGATGGTCGGTAAGGCTGTATCTCCGATAATGGCTCCTCTTGGCTTTGATTGGAAGATGAATGTGAGCCTGCTTACAGGACTGCCGGCCAAGGAGGCGATTGTCAGCACTATGGGCATCCTCTATCACGCGTCTGACGATGTGGAGGGTGATTCTAACCTGGCAACGGTGTTAAGGGACGAAAAGATTTTCACTCCTGCAACCAGCTGGGCCTTTATGCTGTTCGTCCTGCTTTATTTCCCATGTGTGGCTACGGTCCAGACACTCAAGAAGGAGGTCGGTGTCAAGTGGGCCTCCTTCGTAGTAGTCAATTCGCTTGTGCTGGCCTGGGTGATGGCTTTCGCCGCCTTCAGGATTCTCAGTCTTGTTTTATAGAAAGTCTGCGTATGGGGGTGACCTTAGAATAGGTATCCGAGGTTGATGTAGAATGCACCGCCGCCATCCTGCATATAGTACGGATTTGTTTTCTTAAAGAAACGGCTGGTCGGAAGACCATACTCAAAGGCCACGATGAAGTTGGTGTTCATAATGAAACGCAGGCCGAGGCCGAAACTGGCGTGAGGCATCTCTTTGAGTGAGTGGACTTTCCCATTCTCGCCACAGTCTATGACCTTATAGTATTTTTCCTGCATCGTTGCAGACATATCCGCATAACGGCCTTCCATATATGCCTTGTAGCTTGCAAAATTTGCCTGTTCTCCCTTAAATGTCATATCAATGCCCCTTGTTACCATTGAACCGTCGGTAAAGGCAGTCAGGGAGAAGGCCATATTCTGTTTCCAAAGTTTGAATTCAACGAATTTGTAGCGGAATTCTGCCGTCCACAGCATCTGGTCCAGACCAACGACGCGTGTCCTGAGGACTCCTCTGGTGGTGCGGTAACTTCCGAATCCGTCCTTGTCACTCTCGTTTCCAATCATAGTGTTGAAAGGAAGGGCATAATAAGGGGCATCCTTCCCGAAATTGCCTTCATAACTGATTCTGTATGCGAAAGTTAGAACATCGTTTTTCACTATAGGTACATAGTGGCGGAAGGTAGCTGCATAACGGTAGTATGAATTGCTGGAGCCAAGCCATTTCGGAGCAATGATGGCGTGTGCTTCTGCCCATATTCCCTTAGTTGGTGCACCTTCCTTGTCTCTGGTGTCATACATCAGTCCGATCCTGATGCTGCTGTCGAACATATTCGGCTTGCCCTTCTTGTTGTATATTTCTCCTTTATCAATCAGCCCCCAGTCCTGGTAAAGCTCAAACAGAGTAGGCATATAGTCTCGGGTATCTGTAACGTCCCTCATATCTTCCTGCTTTGCATTGGCAAAAGTATCTGGACCGGAAGGGAAGGTGTCATACCAGTTTTTCTTCTTGTTGATGCTTGTTCGGTCAATCATATCCTGGTGGTACCAGCGGAAATGGTATCCTACCTCCCAGTAGAAGTTCTTGGTGATGTGTCCTATGAAATCGCTTTTTGCATAAAGGGTGCTTTTGTTGAAGCGGTAATATGGGTTGTAACGGTATATGCTTGGATCTGGTGCCGCACCGCCTTTGATTGCCTTCTTGTCGTTCTTCAGCCCCATCCTTTCATAGTCATAATATCCCTGGAAACCGTTGAATCCATAGAAGTCGAAAGCTTTGTCTATGTTGTATGATGCTGATGTTGACCAGCGTACGCCTGGAATCAAATTCTTGTTATCGTGTTGGATCTGGAAGAGCATCGAACCTTTGGTGAAATATGATGCTTCAAAATACCATCTGTTGAAATAGTTCGGGTAGGTGGAACCGTCTCCATACTGATAGATGTTGAGGATGGCTCCTAGTTGGAAGCCTTTGTCGGCGTCATATGCCACTGCCGGGAGGGGACCAAAGTTCAAACCAGTCTTGATTATTTGTCCCTGTTCGTTGTAAATAGGCTCTTTCTTAGGCTTTTTTTGTTTTCCTTTTGCATCTGCTGCACCTGTACATACAGCAAGGCAGAGAATGGCGATAAAAAATCGTTTCATATAAACTTGTATGTTTTAGATTATCGGCTTTTGTTTTAGATTATCGACTTTTTGTTTAGTTATACTGATTTCTTCTTTGTCAGATTGAATATTACTGAAATCGTCAGTCCTGAGATTATGTGCCAAACTCCCCACCAGGCTGTTATCACGAGCATTCCTCCGTGTGGCGGAAAGTTTGCAAAGATGTCAGTCCCAAGCAGAAGCACCAGGCCGAGTCCGGAGTTCTGGATGCCGGTCTCGATGGTGATTGTTCGTCTGTCCTTGTACGGAAGGCTGATGCTGTTCCGAATCCTATCGCCAGGGCGAGCAGGTTGTGAATAAGGACTACGAGGAAGATGTATTTAATGCATTGTAGGAATGCGACTCTGTTGCTCCAGAAAGCAAGAATGACCATTATGAGGAAGAAGATGATGGATAGCCACTGGAACGGCTTTTTTAGAAAAGTTGCCACTTTCGGGAGGTAGTGTGAGGTGAGCATTCCCAGGGTAAGAGGAATTCCGAGTAGTATGAAAATGGTCTTGAACACATCCCACAGCGGAATAGCCAGTGTGGGGATCTCGCTTGCCACTTCTGCATAGCGGAGGTACAGATTGCCCCAGATGAAGAAATTTGCTGGGGTGAATATCACTGCTAGGGCAGTGCTGATTGCCGTTAGTGAAACCGACAACTCAATGTTGGCCTTTGACAGAGATGACATAAAGTTAGAAATGTTCCCTCCGGGGCAGGATGCCACCAGAATCATTCCCAATGCCATCATAGGGGAAATTGATTTCCCGAATGCCAAAGCCAGAAGAAATGTAAATGCCGGCAGTAATATGAATTGACAACACATTCCTAGTATCACCGACTTTGGTTGTTTAAAAACATCTATGAAGATGTGCGGGTTGATGCCGAGTGCAACACCATACATTACGAATGCAAGGACAATGTTGATAGTGTTCATTCCTCCTGAGTTGAGGTTGACCTGTATCTCGTCAATCAGATGTGCCGTTTCTAAATTCATAAGGCTCTGTTTTCATTTTCTCGGGCAAAGGTAATAATTTATTTATAAGTAATCCACCGCCTTTCAATTAATAGTCGTCCCCGCGCAACCGTTGGTTGATGCCCTGCCCGACCCGAACCTGCCATGGGCAACTACCAAAATCACCTCCATCAAGTCGAAAATCACCTGCTCAGGACTTCGTGCAAAACATTGAGCATCTCAATCGGCCCTATACACCCGTAGAATGGCGATTGCCCTGCTCAATGGCGCCATTTTGACCTCATCGAGCATACTCTAAAAAGTTAATACATTGATTATCAAGTATATAACTTTTAACACCCTGCTCAATGTTTTGCAGGAAGCAATCGAACCGCCATCACCATAACGCCTGTCCACTCCAGCACACCGGTGTAACTGCACCGACGTTTCAATCCTCACTCCCGCGTGGGGAGTGACCAAGACTAACGAGTCACAGGCGTTGGTTTATCCAATTGTTAGAGTAACCAAGACGCTTGTAGTCTATCATAGCTTGTTGGATGCTCAATTCTGGATCTTGCAGTTGGTCAATACACTCTGCTGCCACGTGGGCTATCCATTGTTTGATTGGTTCTGCCTTGGGAGAAGGGATAGATTGTATTATGCGAAAAAGTTGCTCAGTATCAGCGACATCGGTTTTATAACTCTTGCCATCACTTGCACATAATTTCAGTTGGTTACAATTTGTAACCGACTCATTACCATCAAACAGTTTCGGTAACTCGCGTTTTGTCATAATATTTGTCCTGATATAATCGCATTAATCCTGTTTTCTTTGCCAAGAGTTTCGGGAAACAAATATTCTCCCCATCCTTCTTCTCTTGGGTTGTCCTTAATGATTGATTCAAACCAATAGATGTAATGATCTCTATCGATTATACCTAAATCATAGGCCTCATGCACGATGGCTGCCACGGAAATGCCGTATGCTTGACGAAGGTCTATCAGTTCTTCAATATACAGTTCTTTCCTGTGAGAACCGTATATCTCCTGTTTGAAAGTCTTTTCCGGGAAAAGAAAAATGCTGGCGAATTTGTTGCACATCTTTTCTTCGTCAACATCTTCGGGGAAATTGAACAAGAAATGGGGCAAGTTTTTCACAAGATGTCCTGTCAGAACATTCGCCGCAGGTCTCATAACCTTTTTCAATACAGCATTTGCGAACCTCACACATGCAGGTACAGAAATATGTCTTGATTCCTTCCACCCTACAGCCCATGCAATTGATGTGCTCCGGCTTGATTTCGTTGGTGTTGTTCATTTTGCACCAGTGTTCAGCGGTTCTTTCGCGTAGTTCGTCATCATTGTTGATGGTTGCAATACGGGCATCACATTGCTCGCAGTCAAGGCCACAATGACCGATAAGTTGTTTCATCTAAATTGGCGTTGGTTGTTATGCAAATATAACAATTTGTCCGGGGAAAGCCTGATTTTACGGACAAGAGGGTGGCTATCAGTCTTTCGACTGTAGTCACCCTCTTGTGAAGTCACTCAGCTTGAAGTTATCGCGCCGTCAGAGGTTATTCTTCTTATGCGAAGTAAAGCTAAATCTATAATATTGATTATGCTGTTGCCAAGTTTCGGTTATAGCAATGGGGTGCGAACCAATGTGTTCATCAATTTGACCTTCTTGCCATTATTCTTACTTTTGACAGGGACGAGTTCGCCATTGGTGCGCCAATTGGTGTATTTGCCTGGATAACCTGTCACAACAACAGATACTATTTTGGAACCTTCGAATGTGACATGCGTCTCTTTTGCAACAAGTACATCATAATTGCCCGCAGATGCAAGAGCCTGGCGTACAGCTGCATTGATTACATTTGCAGAACCACCTTTGCGTACAGCTCTGGTCGGAATATAAGTGTAACTGATTTTTGTGTCACTTACATTGACATCTGCAATGGAAATGGTAGGGCGGAAAGAAGCATCCGCATCTTCGTAGGTTGCTGTACTAAAGATAGTTGAGCAGGATGCGCACAACAGTGCGAGCGCTAGGATAATGATTAATTTTTTCATAGCAATGCAATTATATTAATGAATGAATTCTCAGTTTCAGGTAAGAGAATTAGTCCACCGATGCGCAATAGGCGCCGGATGTGGAGACAAATATAAAATATTTGTTTTACTTTGCAAAGAGTTTTTTCCGCTGTCGTGTGATAGTTTGCGGAAGATGTGACGCTCTATGTATAGTACTAACTGGAAAAGGATGAAATTATGATTATTACTGTTTGCTTGCTGATTCTTGCATTTTCAATTCTAAAGCGCCCGTTGGGTGGTCTTTTGAAAAAGTGTGAGGATTTTGACTGGAAATCTCTCACTCAGGATGCTTGGGAGAAGATCGTGACTTTCTCCAAAAGGGTAGGGCGCGTTACTACCGGTCAGGTGCTTAAGTTCTATTATGTTCTTGCAGAAGGAGATCTTTCGACTTTTGAGAAGGCGTTGGTTTATGCGGGAATCATCTATATCGTGGTGCCAAGTGACTTGCTGCCTAGAAGGGTACTCGGCTGGCTGGGTATGCTGGACGATGCTGGAGTAGCGGTGTGGCTTTACAACAAAGTGGGCAGCAAAATAACTCCGGAAATTGAGCAGAAAGTCGCCAGAACATTGGATGAGTGGTTCGGCCCTGAGATCATTGCCGGTGCGAATTGATAGCCTGCTT
>CAMBRR010000078.1 GCA_945870315.1 uncultured Bacteroidales bacterium | reverse complement strand
CAGGTGGCTGTTCTTGTGCCTACCACCATACTTGCCCTGCAACATTACAAGACTTTCACTGCCCGTCTGAAGGATTTTCCATGCAATGTAGATTTTGTGAGCCGTCTGCGCAGTGCAAAGGAATTGGCTGAAATCAAAAAGAAACTCAAGAGCGGGGCCATAGATATTCTGATAGGTACTCACAAGATACTCGGTGCAGGTTTCGAATTCAGGGACCTTGGGCTGCTGATAATCGATGAGGAGCAGAAATTCGGTGTGGGCGCAAAGGAGAAATTGCGTCAGCTCAAGGAATCCGTGGACACTCTGACCCTTACTGCTACACCTATACCGAGGACTCTGCAATTTTCGCTTCTCGGAGCCCGTGACTTGTCCATAATATCCACACCTCCGCCTAACCGCATACCTGTCCAGACTGAGATTATGCTTTTCGACCCGGATGAAATTCGAAAAATCATAAACTACGAGCTCAACAGGGGAGGACAGATATTTTTCCTTCACAACAGGGTGGAGGAACTGCAGTCCATTTATGACATTCTGCACCGCCTCGTGCCCGATATGAAAATCTGCATAGCCCACGGACAGATGGAATCCAAGCAACTGGAAGACAAAATTCTGGATTTTATGTCCGGAGACTACGACCTTCTTCTCTGTACCACCATCATAGAGAACGGACTGGACATCCCGAATGCCAATACCATCATCATCAACCAGGCTCAGAACATAGGCCTTAGCGATTTGCATCAGCTGCGGGGCAGGGTAGGGCGTTCGAACCGCAGGGCATTCTGCTACCTCATCGTGCCACCTCTCGTGTCCATAACAGAGGATGCAAGAAGGCGTCTGAAGGCCATAGAAGCCTTTTCAGACCTGGGCAGCGGATTCAACATAGCTATGCAGGACCTGGACATCAGGGGTGCCGGAAACCTTCTGGGAGCCGAACAGAGCGGATTCATCACCGATATGGGTTTTGAAACCTATCAGAAAATACTGTCGGAGGCTATGGAGGAATTGGGAGTGGAGACAGGACTCACTTCCGGAAATATCAAAGGCTCTTATGTTTCTGATTGTACCATCGAGACTGACCAGTTGGCTCTAATTCCGGATTCCTACATAAGTCTTTCAGCGGAAAAGATACGCATCTACAAAGAATTGGACTCTCTGGGTTCAGACTCTGAAATAGAGACTGTCAAATCCCGTCTTGAAGACCGTTTCGGACCAATACCTGAGGAACTTGCGGCTTTGCTTATGATTGTGAGAATAAGACACAGGGGAGAGAAACTCGGATTTGAGAAAATCATTATCAAAAACGGAATAATGATACTTTTCTTTATAAACAATCCTATGTCCCAATATTATAAATCCCCTGTATTTCAATCGGTTATAGAAAGTCTTAACAAAAATCACGATTTTGAACTCAAGCAGAATGACAACCGTCTCAGGCTTGTGAACAGGAAGGTTGAAAGCCTGGACAAGGCCTATGCCCTCCTGGGGAAATTGGGAAAATGATGAATTATTTGTAATTTTACGCCCCGTACGCAAAAACGCTAATATGGCAAATCTATTGGTCGATGTGGGTTATACCGCTCTGAAAGCGGCTTGGGCTGACGGAATCACCCTTGGCAAGACTTTCAGATACCAGGGAGAAAGGACTTATGATTTCATAGCAGGTCTGGTCAAAAGGAACAGACCGGAAATAATGGTAATATGCAGTGTTTCCGAAATCACTGAACAGAACATTGCAAGACTCCGTAAACTTTGCGACCGTCTGCTTCTCATAGACCCGGTCCACACGGAGATTTTATCCGAATTGTCGCTTCCTTCAGAGTGTCTGACTCCGGACCGTGCCTCCTCCGCAGTTGCCTGCCGTCACCTTTTCAAGGGACGCGGTTGCACGATTTTCGATTTCGGAACTATGATGACTGTGGACTTTCTCGACAAGGAAGGCAATTATGAGGGTGGAAATATTTCCCTGGGCTGCAGAACCCGTTTCAAGTCGGTTAACCGTTATTCCAAGACTCTTCCTCTACTTGATACTCCTGATGTTTTTCAGGATATGGGAGACAGTATCCCATCCTCCATTTCCTCCGGCGTTGTGTTGGGGATGGAGTATGAAATCAAGGGCTATATCGAGAGATATCCCGAAAATATGGTGATTTTTACGGGTGGAGATGCGAATTATTTCGCAAAAAGAATGAAAAACTCTATCTTTGTAGTTTGCAACCTTGTGCTTATGGGGTTGTCGTTAATAGCAGTCAGATATGATGATAGACAATAGAAACGGTATCGTAAGAAAACTTCTCACGGCCATTTCCGCCCTTTTCGTGTGCTTGGCACTCTTTGCTCAGACGGAGACGACCGGAAGTTACGGTGCATATTCCCCATATTCGATATATGGTCTCGGAGGTATTGCCAAAGAGGGCACTGCACATACTCAGACTATGGGCGGAGTCGGCATTGCTTCCCGTAACAACCGTTTCATCAACACCACCAATCCTGCTGCCATTCCTGCAAGGGACACCTTGGCCTTTATGTGTGACTTGGGAATGTATGAAAACAATGTAATCTATGCCCAGGGCAGCGGAATGGATGCGAAAAACACTTTCAATGTCAACAATATAGTCTTTTCCTTCCCGATTTGGAGGTCTTCCGCGTTTATGGTCGGACTTGCGCCGTTCAGTGATGTGGGATACAGTTTCAGCCGCAAGGAGGACAATGAGGAAATAATAGCCAATACTGGAAACATCACTTACGATTCCTACGGGGACGGAAGCATCTATCAACTCTATGTCGGTGCAGGAGCTACTTTCTGGAAAAGATTTTCCGTGGGGGCACAGTTTATCTATTATTTCGGAAATATAGACAGGATTTCCAACGAGACTTTCTCCAATTCAAGTTATAGGTCAATAAATTACGGAAGCCGGATGAATATCAGTGCCTACACCGGCAAATTCGGAGTGCAGTATGAACAGAAACTGGCCTCAAAGCTTTCAATGATAGTTGGAGCAACTTACAGACTCGGTACGGATATTAGGGGTTATTCCAATCACTTTGCCTATGCAAGCCAGTCCAGTATGGTTGACACCCTGAAAACAATGACCTGGACAGATACCCTGGCAACTATGGACAAGCTTAACCGTCCGAGGATAGCAGACGAGATAGGAGTGGGTATCTCTTTCAAGGGAGATGACAGATGGGCCGTGGAATTCAACTATCTCCGTTCCGATTGGAGAAATTCCAATTTTGAGAAAAACAGAGGCTTTTCCGCTTCATCAGACGGGACCATTTTCACTTCATCAGTATCCCAGTCCTTCCGTGCAGGTTTTGAAATCGTGCCAGGTAGAAATGACATAAGATATTATTTCCGGCGTTGTACCTACAGGGGAGGAATATATTATGAGCAGGATTATATGAGGATGAACGGGGCAAGGGTGGATACCTATGGTCTGACTTTTGGTATGACATTGCCTGTCTTCAGATGGTACAACGGCATTACGGTCGGGATGGACATAGGACGCAGAGGTAACAACAAATTGGTGACGGCGGGAGAAAAGAGTGCCGGATTGACCTCGGAAACCTATTTCAAAATCTGCATAGGTTTCAATATCCACGATATATGGTTCCAGAAACCTCGTTACAACTAAGCCATTGTCATAGTCTGAAATAAATTAAAAATTATAGATATGAAAAAAGTATTGCTCATTCTTTTGGCAGTCCTGATCGGAGGGTCGGGAGCCACTTTGTCGGCTCAGGGTAAATATGGTGCCGACAGTGCAAACTGCATCAAGTATCTCTCCTATTACAAGGAGTACTACAAGCAGAAGAATTATGATGACGCACTTCCGAATTGGCGTAAGGCGTACAGCATTTGCCCTCCTACCGCAAATCAGAATATGCTCATCGACGGAACAACACTTATCCGTCGTCTGATTTCCAAGAATGCGAAGAATGCCATTTATAAGGAGGCACTTGTGGACTCTCTGCTCAAAATTCACGACCTCAGGGCTGAGTATTATCCTAAATATGCTGTTACTGCCCTGAACAACAAGGGTTTGGACCTCGTAAATTATGTAAAGGACGATGATAAGGCTCTCTTTGAAGGCATTTCCGACATTGTCGGCAGGAACGGTCTGCAAACCAAGCCAAGCCTTTATATTTTCCAGCTCCAGTCTGCGGTTGAACTCTACAAGGCCGGAACTCTGGACGAAGAAAAGATAATCGATGTCTATGAGAAAGCCATTGCCAACCTTGAGAATACCTCTTGCAAGACGGACAAGGAGAAGGAAGACCTTGTAAATGTGACTGAAACTGTGGAAAATATCTTCATTCAGAGCAAGGTTGCTTCAGTGGAGTCCCTCGTTGCCTTGTTTACTCCGAGACTTGAGGCTGCAATGGACGACCTGGCACTTTCCAAGACTATTGTGAATATGCTCAGCAAGACTGAAGGCGGAGTGGATACAGATCTCTTCCTCCAGGCGGTAAACAATATGCACAGGCTTGAACCTTCCTACCAGTCCGCATATTTCCTCTTCAAACTCTATTCTTCAAAGGGTAATGCGGATGAGGCTGTGAAATATATGGAGGATGCTATCGAATATCCTGAATCCGATGACAAGGTGGATGCTTCATATTACTATGAACTTGCAACCTACTGCTACAAAAACGGACTCTCTTCAAAAGCTTTTTCATCAGCGAAGAAAGCGGCAGATATGGATGAAACTCTTGCGGGAAAATCCTATATGCTCATCGGAACCATCTGGGGTTCACAGGTTTGCAAGGGTAATGAAATCGAATCCAGGGCACCGTACTGGGTTGCAGTGGATTATATGATTAAGGCAAAGAATGCAGATGCTTCACTTGCGGAGGAGGCTAACAGTATGATTGCACAGTATGCAAAATACTATCCTCAGAAGTCTGAAGCTTTTATGTACAATGTGCTTGACGGACAGTCCTATACGGTAAATTGCGGAGGTATGACTGCCGTGACCACCGTAAGAACCCAGAACTGATTTGAAAAGGATTCTGAACATAATCAAGAGAATGGCAACCGCTGCGGCGGTTGCTTTCGTCGTTTATTCCTGCGGGGGAAATCTCAAGCAGGAGGATGCTAAGGATATACGCAATATGCCTGTCCAGACTGCCGACGACCTTGTTAGTGTTCAGACTGAGAACGGACAGATTCAGAACAGGATGGAGGCTCCGAGGATGGAGCGGTATGAAAATGACACTCTTTCCCTCCAACTTTTTCCCGGTGGCGTGGCTGTGTATGGTTATATTGAGGGTGGATTGCTCGAAACTTCCATTACCGCTGACAATGCCAGACACGAAAAATATAAGGACGGAAGAGAGACCTGGTCTGCGTTCGGCAATGTTGTGGTGAAGAACCTCATAAAGAAGGAAGTGATGCTCACCGACACTCTGTATTGGGACCGTCAGAATGAAAAAATCTACACTGACTGCTATGTGAGGATATATTCTCCGGACGGATTTATGCAGGGTTACGGTATGGAATCTGACCAGAGAGCCAGGGATTACAAACTTTTCAATCCTGTAAACAGTTATGGAGTTGTGGTGCAGGACAGCACTGCGGTTAACATAGATTCTGTCAATTTCATAGGCCCTTTCAGGCATAAATAGCAATTAGAGAGGAAAAGTTAGTGCTTTTTGAGGAAAAATTACTACCTTCGCACTCCATATCCCAATGAGGGAACAAACAGATAATAACTAAATTAAGATAACAATTATGGCAGTTCTCGAAACTATTCGCGTGAAGTTCGGTGTGCTTATTACAGTGCTTATTGCAGTGGCGCTGCTTTCGTTCATCATCGACCCGACCACGCTTCAGAACGTAGCTTCATCTATGTCGTCTAAATACGATGTGGGTGAAATTGACGGTAAATCAATCTCTTACACAGATTACCAGAAAGATGTGGAAAAGACCAAGGACGTTATGGAACTCCTCGGTTTCCAGGCAAATTCAGAGCAGGCTCAGTCCTATGTCAGGGATGAGGCCTGGAAGGAACTTTTCGACAAGTATTATTTTATTCCGAATGCTGAGAGTGCAGGTATCTATGTAGGTGATCAGGAGGCTCTTGACCTCATTTCAGGCGACAATATCTCACCTGTAATCGCACAGATGTTCTCTGACGAGAACGGTTTCAACCGTGAGGCTTTCCTCAATTTCGTCGATTATTGCCGTGCTGACCAGACCGGAAGATACAAGGAACTTCTCAACTACCTCTGCAATGCTGCGATTTCACAGCAGTACTATTCCAAGTATTTCTCCCTGTTCTCCGCATCCAATATCACCAACGAACTTGATTTGCGCAAGGAAATTGCCGACAACAACAATTCGGTGAATGCAGAGTTCGTGATGGTGCCTTTCGGTTTCGCAAAAGATACCACAGTGCAGGTCAGCGATGATGAAATCAAGGCTTGGTACAAGTCTCACAAGAAAGTTGCGGCATATAAGGATTTGCTTACCCGCAAGGCCAGCCGTGACATCGAGTATGTGGTTTACGACATTCTTCCTTCTGCTGAGGATATTGCAGAGGCAAACAATGAGATCGCTTCATTGGTCGAGGATTTTGCCAATACAAGCAATGTGAAGTCCTTCCTGAGTGCCAACTACTGCTCATTCGACGAGAAATACTACAAGGAGGGTGAGTTGAAGTCCATAGCTCCAGAAGTGGATGAGTTTGTTTTCAATAATGGCGGAAAGAACATTTCAGGCGTGCTTGCCCACGGAACAGATTTCTATGTGGTACGCATACTTGACACGAAGAAGGAGGATGGCGTTGTGAAGAAGCAGGTTGCAGTGCTCAAGAAAGAGTCTGTGGCAGGCAAGGCTACCGTCAATGAGATTTACTCAAGGGCAAGGGATTTCGCAAATCAGGCAGGAAACAGCTACAAGGATTTCCGCGCTGCTGTGGACTCACAGTCGGTTTATGCGCACTCTGCAAACCTTCTGGAAGGTGCTTCAAGGATAGGTTCTCTTGAGAATGCAAAGGAAATCACCCGCTGGGCTTACGAGGCAAAGAAGGGCGATGTTTCAGAAATCTTCGATATCAATAAGGACTACTTTGTGGTGGCTGTGCTCAAGGGTATCAACAAGGAAGGCTACAAGGATGTAAGTGAGGTCTCCTCTACCATCAGGGAAATCCTTTATTCCCAGAAGATTGGAGATGTCAAGGCAGCCGAGGTGGCCGGAAAGATTGCCGGTTTGAGCGATATGTCTGCCATTGCAGAGGCTCTCGGAACCACTGTCAGCACTAAGGAAGGCATCACCTTCTCATCCCTCACTTCTCAGGGTCTGGATCCTGCATTCATAGGTGCAGTCACTTCTGCTGAGGAAGGTGTGATTTCCGCTCCTGTCAAGGGCAGTTTCGGAATCTATGTGTTCAAGGTTACCGGCAAAGAGACCGGAGCGCACTACACTGAGGATGACGCTGCAAACAAGACAGCCCAGATGAACCAGTATCTTTCCCAGATGCTTATGGCATCTATGACTGA
>CAMBRR010000077.1 GCA_945870315.1 uncultured Bacteroidales bacterium | reverse complement strand
AGACTGTGACTGCCGGCCAGGCTGGCTGCACGACTAAAGCTTGACCGACCGTAATGGCGTGGTAGTGTTCGGCTAGAACGGAGGTTTGCCACAGGTGGAATTTAACCTATGTTGGTGACTGTAACGGTATGCTGACAATGTTGTCAGATCTGTTCAATGTGACCTTCTTCTACATACCAGAGGTAGGTCTGGATGTCTGAGTAACCCATTTTGCGCCAAAGGTTTGCATAGCGCGTAACCTGGCGGGCATATTCCTTGCGTCTTTTGCCGAACTTGAAGTCGATGATGCTTATGGAACCGCCTTTTATCACGACTCTGTCAGGACGATATGTGCGGGAATCGGTGTCACATAGTTCCGCCTCATTCAGCACTTTGGCTTCAGGATCGAACCATACCATCTGTTCTGCTTCCTTAATGCGTGTTGCGAGTATATCCCGGATATCATCGGCTTCTGACCTGCTTATGAGGCCGTTTCTAAGGGAATCTTCCACAGCCGCTTCGAGGTCAGAAGGCACGACCACTTTCGAGAGTATGTCGTGGAGGATGATGCCTTTGTTTCTGGCTTTGATGCTGTCGTTGTCTTCTTCCGTATCTGGGCTAAAGAATGCAATCGTGTCTTTGTCAAAACGCAGTCTGCCTCTTTCAATGACAGTAGTTGCACCATCGCCAGGGATATCGCCGTCTCCCGGAATGCCACCATCTCCCAGTGTGCCGTCGATCGAACTTACGACGGGGTTGAGGGCAAATGACGGGAGGGCGTCGTACCTGTTCGCAGGGAAAATATTGGTCTTTTCTGACTTTTTGCGGACAGAACTGAAATCAAGGATATCACCGAAAGTGAAATGCTCGCACACTCCGTCACTTTCATATGTAACTTTCTTTTCGTATTCCATCCTGACGAACCGATACAGGACCTGTGACAGGTCGGAATAGGACATCGGACCATCTGGGATGGCATTGCGGAGTTTGGCCGGAGGAGTGGCAGCAATGATATGCAGCCCAAGCACAGGTCTGGTCATTGCAACATACAGGACATTCAGATTATCAACAAGTTGCAGGAAAGCTTCCTTGAGGTAAGTTTCACTGAAACAGGTGTCAATTGTAGATGCGGAAAGATCAACATCATATACCCCCTCCGCAACTCCCTCCAAAGAGGTTCCGCTCAAATCAGGTATACACCATTTCTCCTCGTGACGGAAGATCTTGATTGATTCTGCGAATGGAAGTATAACGTATTGAAAATCAAGCCCCTTGGATTTGTGTATTGTCATAATTCGGATGCTGTCAGCATCGGATGGAGACGCAATAGACGGATCTGCATCATCCCAGTCCTTGAGAAAACTGCGGAGATCATTCCCGTTATTTTTACCATAATCCTGTACATAATCAAGGAAAGACTGGATATGGGGAATCTCACCTTCCCACAACCGATTACTGTCACTGTCCTTAAGGCTGCGCAAAAGGGCTTCTACAAGATCTGACAAGGAATTGTATCGGTCAGGCAGCTCAACTCCGAGTGAACGCGCAAGGTAGCTTCCCACAGTGTCCTCAGGATTGTCTGCATAAGACATAAGCGACACTATCCTCCTTACAGTCAATGACTTCTTGACTTTCAAAGAGTCATCTGTCATTACACTGTAGCCATTGGAAGTCAGATGGTCTGCCACTTGAGAGCCTTCTCCTCCACTTCTCACCAATACTGCAATTTCTGAAGCAAGAGCACCTTTTGCAAAGGCCGCACGCACGCTTTCAAGCACCATATCAAGTTCCATACTCTTGTCACAGAAGGTAAGTTTTACCATACCGCCACACGACAGTTCAGCCTTGGAAGGAGCCACCTTCTGCCTGGTATCTTTGTATATGCCCTCCAGCAATCCCT
The DNA here is from genome assembly GCA_945870315.1 of uncultured Bacteroidales bacterium. Classification (GTDB taxonomy): domain Bacteria; phylum Bacteroidota; class Bacteroidia; order Bacteroidales; family UBA932; genus Cryptobacteroides. The sequence continues at coordinate 5,724 of CAMBRR010000077.1, read as the reverse complement.
TGTAAGGAGAATCAGGATTGTCAAGCAACTGTGATGCACAGCAGAAAAAGTCATTGTTGAAGATCACGATATTGGCAAGACTTCTCCAATTGGTATCCAGAGGCATTGTAATCCTATCGGGAAACTGCTCTGGGATAACGCTTTGGAGCAGATTCCAGTCTGAACCTCTCCACCGGTAGATGCTTTGTTTAACGTCTCCGACTATCAGGTTGCGTCCCCCGCAGGCATCGCTTTCCTTCAAAAGAGGAAGGAAATTCTCCCATTGGACAAGGGCTGTGTCCTGGAACTCGTCAAGCAGAAAGTTCTCATACCTGACGCCAAGTTTCTCGTAAACGAAAGGAGCATCGGAACCATCGATTATATCCCTGAGCAAGGTATTGGAATCATCTATGCAGAGGACATTCCTCTCCTTCATAATATCCTTCAGATTTTTCTCAAGGACGCTGGCTAATCCTAAACCATAGATTTGCTTTTCAATCAAGATGGCAGTATTGTATTCCTTGAATGGCGCGGAAAACAGGCTTACAAACTCTCCAAGAGGCACCTCAAGGAGTTCCTGGACGGTATTCAGCAGGTTGCTCCTGGATTTAGGGAACCATTTCTGGCTGTCGGAAGCATTGGCGATGAACGAGTCTGTCGGAGCATAAATCCTGACTCCATCGAAAATCTTATCGTCAAGTTCTGCATACAAAACGACGGATTTCATAAACTTCCTGTTGAAATCTTCAGGCGAGATTCCGCAAGAGGAGAGCACAGACAGGATTTCCTTCGCCTTGGATTGAACCTTATCCGAAAAGTCTTTCCTGATTTTACGGCAAACCTCTTTCAGTTTTGTGAGTCCATTCTCGTGACCGTCCACTTCCACGTCATCCCCTTTGGCACAGTGCAGTTCCCTGAGAGCATCCAACCTTTGGGCTGACTGAAGACGTACGGCCATTTTGTAAAGATCGTCCTCCAGACGGTACCGCTCACCCCGTTCAATCTTTTCCATTACATTCCTGGTCAGCCACCCCAAAAGGTTCTTGTCGGCTTCTGTAAGGGAATCAAGCATCCTTTCAACGCTCTCCTTGACAAGCGAAACCTTGTCAAGTTCAACCTGATAGGAGGCGAACTGTCCGATTTCCCTGGAGAATGCCCTGAGTGCCTGCTGGAAAAACTTATCTATGGTGCTTACGGAAAATGCACTATAGTCGTGCAGAATGTTCTTGAGCACGGTTGAAGCCTTTTCTCGGAGGGACTCCAGGTCTGGACACAAGTCTGGAACAAGGTCCCGCAGGTAGGCTGATGATGCAGTATCTGAGGATAGGATGTGCAGTTCTTTCAGGATACGTCCCTTCATCTCGTCAGTTGCCTTGTTGGTAAAAGTGACGGCGAGTATGTGCCTGTAGGCATATTTGTCAGAAGATCCGATCAGCAGCCGGATATATTTCAAAGCCAGGTTATATGTCTTGCCGGAACCGGCGGAAGCAGTCATTATTTCAAGCATATCTCATCGGATTAACGTCCACAAATCATTTTGAAATCGCAAAAAGAACAGGTTTTTTCATCCTCTGTTCTTCTGAAAGGCACATTCGGATCCATCATCGAATCGAACAATTCATTCAGTCTTTCGTCCATCAACCGCCTGAATTGATGGCAGGAAGGAACCACCCTAGGGGCTTCTTTGAACATTCTGGCTGTAGAATATATCGTATGGTACAGAACCGAATCGCCGTCAAGATAGCCTTTATACCCTATCAGAAGGTCGTAGATAAAGAACTGCAGGGCAATTTTAGGTCTTTCAGCCGACTCAGGACTGAAAATCGCATCGACTATCTGCTCGCAGTTGGCACTGTCAATCATTTCGTCCTGTTCCAGAACCTTGCCCGTCTTATAGTCTGAGATCCTGATTGTCCCATCCATAAATGAATCCAGCCTGTCCACAATTCCTATCATTTTCTTCCCGTGGAAATCCATAGGGATTGTCAACTCACACCCAAGCATCTTGAAACCGCCGGAATTGTTCTTCCTAAGCATTTCGATATCCCTTCTGATTGTCTGAAGGACAAATTTCGTGATGACATCTGCGCTGACCAGGTTCCTTCCCTCCACTTCGAAACTGTGCATCTGTTCCCGGATCTTCTCCATTACCATCTCCCTGATATCCTCCTCCCGTTTCAGCCAGGCATTCAGTCTGAGGCTGTCGATGTATTCCGCCTCCGAATATATCTGCTGCATTATCGAGTGGAAAACGTTTCCGAACATTCCCGCATCGAGGGATTCAGCCACTTCGTCTTCAGCCTTGAGATTACAGATGCTTGAATAATAGAATTTTGCAGGACAGGCAAGATAATTCTGAATACTGGTGGCGGAATAGACCATATTCTTCATTTTCCTTATGTCCTCTTCGGTCTTGACAATGTCCGGCTCAGATGCAGAACGAATCATCGGAGGCTGTACGGTCATCCTGTTCAGAGGTACGCCGAAATGATATTCGAGCTGCTTGATATAGCGGCTCTCTTCTCCACTTTTCAGCCCTTCCGTACGGCTGTCCACAAGCATCCATACTGTTTCGGCGCGGGTTATCATCCTATAGAAATAATATGCCCACACGGCATCCTGAAACTCATATGTAGGAAGATTGAAGCCTTGTCTGAGATTGGCCGGGATGAATGATGAAGAGATGCTTTTTCTTGGAAAAACGCCCTCGTTGGCAGACAGAATCACAAGGGTAGGGAAGTCCAGCGCCCTGGTCTCCAGAGGCCCCATAATCTGCAGCCCTTTAAGAGGTTCTCCCTTGAAATGGACAGACTCTCCGTTGAGAAGCTGTCCAAGCAACTTGATGAATGTCAATGGCATAACCTGTAAGGATGCATCTTCCAGACTGGTGATGCACTGATGATAATGCATTGCAAATTCTATTTCCAGGGACAGAGACTCATCGGAAACCATCCCTGAGCCAAGGGCCATAGTCACCTCCTTGAGATAGGAGGCCAGATTTTGAACCTGGGACTGCTCGTTGCTTTTCGGATCGCTGATAACCTGCCTGAAGATAACCTTTGCGAGGGTGCCCCGGCGCAATTCCTTTTCTGGTATATAGTATTTTGCAGCCTTTTTCACTTGTTTGACCATCTCTCCGCTATCCTTGTCCATTGTTTTCTTGAACACAGGATTGGAGAAAATGTCCCAGACCTGCTTATGATAGAAATGCCACTCTCCCTTTCTCTGGATACAGTGCAGCTGCATAGCGCAAATCGATGACATAAGAGAGCAGAAAGCGCTGGAAGTCATAGGGATACCCATTGTCACATTTATGTCCCTGATATGTGGCGGGATGCAGTTCAGAACCGGATCAAGCAGCGACTCATCGGGCAGGATTACAGCGCAGCCGGCATCTTTCCAGTCCATACCCTCTCCTGTCAGGATTTCGGGCAGTTTCTTGGCCTGTCCTACCGAAGACGGCACGCTCAGGATGTTGATGACAGGATATTTCCGGCTTCCGCCATCAATGTGGAAGGCTTGCGGAAAATCTTCCACGTTCTTTTTCATAAAGAAGGAGGAACGGTTCTGTGGATCCTTTATCATATCCGAGCACCAGTCCCAGCAGAATTCTGCCATTGAACAGTCCTTCAGTTTCTTCATCAGCCTTTTCTCGCACTCGTTCAGCGCATTCAGACCGACGAATACGAAGGTATCAGCCTGAGGAAAGATATTCCTGAATATTTCCTCCACACCATTTTCTTCCATCTTCCTCACGAGGCTGCGGTAAACCATCCCCTCATATGCGGTTCCCTTTTCCAAGAGCCTGGAGTTGAACTCATTGTAAAGAGGAAGGAGAATATTCCATATTTGTAGGAAACGCGCCTTTACATCGGGGTTGTCGCTGTCAATGTCAACCTTCAGCCTTCCGGCTTCATTTCTGAAATGTGAAAGGAAATTCTCGATGGCCTCACGCTGCCCCGGACTCAGATAGCTGAAATCATCCTGCATCTGTTTCAGGTCGGCGATGTTGGTGAAGAGCTGCCCTGGTTCAGCTAGGTATTTGTCCACATCGTTGAAATCTCCAAGAATCACATCTCCCCAGAATATGAATTCATCCAAAGACTCGGCTTTCGGATTGATATGCCGGTAGCACTCATACAAGTCAATCAGCTGGTGTACACGGTCTTCTGTGTTCACTCCTGCCGCCTTGCAGAAAAAATCGTTTATGGTCAGCATCTCCGGAAGCAGGATGGGCACATCCTTGCACAGGGAAGTCAGGTATTTCTTGAAAAATACAATCGAACGCCTGTTCGGAAATATGAAAACCTTCGAGCTTATCGAAGGGGAATCAAAATAGTGCTTCGCAACCTGTTTGAGAAAAGGTGTCGGATGATTAATTTCTTCCATATTTTATCTGGTCAAATGGTCTGGAATAAGTTTTAGATAAGATTTCTGATTTTCAGAAGCATTCGACGGCTTCGCTTACTACATATGTACTTCCGCCTATATAGACCAAAGGGTTGAGGGCTGCCATCTTACAGCTGATTTCCATAGCCTTCGCCACAGCCTCCTTCACCGTCGGAACGACATAGGCCTCACAAGGAGTCTTGCCCAGACGCTGCCTGGAATCCAGATATTTTGACATAACCTCCCCGGCGTTCAGGGCCCTTCTGGTGGAGGCATTGGTGAAAATGAAAGTGGCATTGTCGGGAAGCAGGTCCATCACAGCATCCACATCCTTGTCCGCCACGCTTCCATACACTATCACGAGTTTTCCGCATTCCCCTTCACGGAGCATCCTTTCAAGTTGAGAGAAATTATACTTTAGGCCGTGGCTGTTGTGGCCGATGTCGCAGATGACAAGGGGAGAGTCGGAGAGCTTTTCCCATCTGCCGTGGAAGTCCATCCTTTTGGCAGTATGCTCTATGGCGTCGATTATAGTCTCGTCGTTCAGATTGCAGTCCGTCCATATTTCCTTCAGTCTGTCCACGCAGCAGAGGATCGTTCTGAGATTGTGCTTCTGGTAACAGCCCTGCAGGTCCATTTTGCATAGTATCTCGTCCTTTCTGTCCCAGAGCCCGGGGACAACTTTATCCGCAAAGGTAAGAAGGGACATAATCCTGTTCCTGTCACCCATATATTCCGGCTCCGGAAGGTTGGTGTACAATACCTTACGTTCGAAAATCGCATCCGTGGCGGGATTGCTTTCTCCGACGACTGCCTTGACTTTGGGTTTGATGATTCCGGCTTTCTCGAAGGCAATCTGCTCCAGCGTGTCTCCCAGAAGGTCGCAATGGTCGAGGCCTATGTTGGTAATCACGCTTAGAGAAGGATTGACAATGTTGGTGCTGTCTAGACGACCTCCAAGGCCCGTTTCCAACACAACGGCATCAACCTTCCTGTCGGCAAACCAGCAAAGAGCCATAACTGTCGTGATTTCGAAAAAGGACATCTTGAGGTGGTCGAAGGTCTCGTTCCACTTCTGGATGAATTCCATCACATATTCCTTTGATACATACTCCAGAGTGCCGTCAGGGTGTTTAATCCTCATCCTTTCCCTGAAATCCAAGATGTGGGGAGAGGTATAAAGCCCGCAAGAAAGACCACCGGCCGATATCACGCTTGCAAGCATATTGGACACGGAACCCTTTCCGTTGGTACCTGCAACGTGGACTATGCGATAGTTCCGATGAGGGTGGGAGCAAAGTGCATCAAAGAATTCCATATTCGCAATCCCCGGTTTGTATGCATCCGATCCTGCCT
>CAMBRR010000076.1 GCA_945870315.1 uncultured Bacteroidales bacterium | reverse complement strand
CTTACCTTTGCCTTGAATTCTTCTGGGATTCTCTCATATGAAGCGACGGTTGCAGCCATTGCCTCGATGTCTATGTCTCTGAGGTATTTCTCGGCGTTTGCTATGTCCTCGTTGATAAAACTAGCGCACTGGGCAGCCTTGAGAACCTCTGTAGGCAGCATCATATATGCATCTACCAGAGAACTGAACAGAAGCTTGGCTTCAGGAGTAAGGGCGAACATGCGACGAATGACTGCCTTCTTTCCGTCAATTGCGCTTCTGTCCTGATTATAAGTGCATTCGACTACAACTTCCTCATTGCAGGAAGCCTCGGCAAGCTGTACTGTGGCTGAAAGCGAAGCACCGTCATACATCCAGCAGCCGTCTTTTTCGAAACGAGAATACGGCACTTCCACTCCGTTGACCTTTACGCAGGTAGGAGGAAGGATGTTTTCGAAGATGATGCTGAGCTTCCTGTCAGGTGACATACCTTCATAACTGCCTTCCCTTGCGCCAACTTTTACTATAACTTTGCCGTCAGCGGTGGTCTTGGTAACCTTGGTCGTTGCAAAGTCTGAACTATAGGCCTGAGTATTGCCATCGTCCTCGTAAATGCTTGTGGATGAGTTAGCTGCACCAGGGGCAACCAGCAGACGGAGCACATTGGAGGCGTCCTGCAGATTCTGAATGTCTTCGGCTGCCATCGGGATGATAGCTCCGGCCTTGATGAAATATGGGTTCTCATCTATTGTATAGTGACCTACTACCTTGCATCCGCCCTTGATAAGGGTACCGGTGGCAATGTCGTACCAGTCATTTCCTGCAGGAAGCCACCAGCTTCTTTCTGCCAGTCCGGTAACCTTGTCGGCTTCACGATCAATGGCTGCTGCAAGGATGTCGTCTCCGAACATATATTGCTGGTTCCAGCTGTATGCGAGGTCTTCTTCAGGATAGTCGTAATACATAGGACGGCACATTGAAATACCTGTGTCATATGTGGCTCTTGCAGCTGTGTAGATGTATGGAGAAAGGGTATAGCGCAGACGGATAGCGGCTTTCATCGCATCGAAATGGTCAGGGAAGACCCAGATTCTTCTTTCCAGAGATGCATTCTTGGTGCTGTGCGTCTTGAAGATAGGTGTGAATACTCCGAACTGGAGCCATCTTGTGAGCATTTCAGGGTTGGTTCCGGATTCGCCTTTCGGGTTCATATGTCCTCCGATGTCGTGTCCCCAGTAGCCATATCCCACGTTGGAAGCAGTAGAAGTGAAGTATGGAAGGTATCCGAGCACTTTCCATGTCGTGTAGGTGTCACCGGAAAAGCCGAGCTGGTAGCGGTGGCTTCCGAGGCCTCCCCATCTGTGGTAAATCAGAGGACGAGGGGCCATTTTGCCTTCTGATTCCGTACGTCTTACCTTGTCGTCAAAGAAGGTCCTGTTGAGCCAGAAAGTGTTGCTGAGTTGAGGAGTGTAACGGCTCATTCTCCACTGCTGCCAGTCAAGCCACCAGAAGTCAACTCCTTGCTGCTCAAGCGGATGGATGACGCTGTTGAAATATGCATCAGCCCAGTCGCGGTCATCGATTCTGAATGGAACCGGGGCTTTTTCTCCCTTGGCGCCGGATGGCTGCTTGGCACCGGCAAACTGGTACTGCTCTTCTCCATAAATGAAATCCTTTGGACCATCGTACTCTGAAGTCCTTGATAAGTAATCCTTTACGAAGTTCTCATAGCAGTCTTCGTATGGCTGGATTCCTGATGCTGGGTGAAGATTGAGAGAAGTCTTCATCTTCATATTGTGTATATCCTGCAGCAGGTTTTCTGGATTCGGGAAAAGTTGCTTCTGCCAGGTATATCCTGTCCATCCAATCCTCTGGCCGAATTCATCTTTCGGACATTCCTTCGCGCGTAGGCTCCAGGTCTCGTGCCAGTCCATATCGATGACCATAATGTCAATCGGAATTCCTAGGCTCCTGATCTGTTTGCCAAGGGCAACGAACTCAGCGTCAGAATACTGCCAATATCGTGACCACCAATATCCGAGGGTGTATTTTGGAGGCATAGGGATGCGTCCGGCAACCTTGATGAAATCCCCAAGGGCTTCCTTATACTGGTGACCATAGGCAAACATATAGAGGTCCTGTCTGTCTTTGTCGTCGCGCGATGCAACCCAGGTCTTCCAGTCGCTGTCGTCTTCTATGAATAGGTGACGCTGGCTTTCGTCCACGATAGCCCAGCCATCGCGTGAGAGGACGCCTTTGTCAAATGGTTCGATGGTCTTTTCACCATCGCATTTGTCTAGGGTTCTGGTTGTTCCGAGCAGGTTGCCGCTGTCATCGCTTTCCGGAGTCCAGACTACTTTTTTCACTCCTTTAGGTGATGAAGCGTCTTTCATCGAGAATTCAATTTTCAGATTCTTCCCATCGAATTTACCTTCTCCTGTGTAGGTAAGTTTCAGTGCAGATGTTGTAATGACCACTCCTTTGCCCTTTTTTGTGGTCTTGAAGGCGGGTACTTCCAGCTTACGGTTTACAATCGCAAGGGTGGCGTTGTCTTCAAACTTGCCGTCTTCACTCCATTCCATTCGGATGAGTTTCGGAGTAAGAACAGTGAAACGTGCGTTACCGCACACTACCATAGCCTCGTCGGCAGCCTTAGGGTCATAATTTTCCGTTGCAAAAGCTGTCAGGCTCAACATAAATGTGGTGATTAATGGAATAATGCGTTTCATATTGTATTTGAATGATTATTTATTTCAGTTTTCAAATAGTTTTGCTGTCAGATTTCCCATCTTCCGCCTTTTCCGAAGATGGTTTGAGTGAATTCTTCAATCCACCCCAGCCTGTAAAGCAGGTCGATATTGGTAAAACGGCTTCGCATAAAAGGAATGAAAGAGAAAGTTTCCTTAAGATGTTTCCTGCTAACGCATATCATCTCCGGCTCATAAGGGGCGCCTACGGCCTTGAGTCTGCGATAGACTTCTTCAGTCGGGAGAATGGTTCTGCGGATTTTTTCGGATAAATCTTCCCAACAGTCCTTCAACTTTGACAATTGGGCGCGAAGTTCTTCCTTCCCGATGTATTTGGCTTTGGTCTCTGTCAGACAGCGTGAGAGATGTCCTGGCTTCCCTTCGCATACCCGGCGGATTTCAGCCTCCATATCTTCCCAACTTTTCCACGAAGCAACTACCTTATCCACATCCACCGATGCCATATCCTTTGAAAGGAGAAATTCCAGCTCCAGGTTTGATACCAGGGTGCCTATTCCCACCTTGAAACCGTGTGAGACGTGTTTGCCGGAAGGGTAGCTCAGACCTTCCATATCCCAGCAGTGGGAGAACTGATGCTCAGTACCCGAGGCTGGACGGCTGGATTGAATGGCCTGCATTGCAAACCCGCTCATTATTAGCCCATTAGCCAGCTTTTCCGTTGCCTGTACGTCTCCTGCCAGCACTTCTGAGGGGCAGGAAAGAGCATCCATAAGGTCGCTATGAAGCAGATTGAAAGCAAATTCATCTATTTTTTCTTCACCCAGGGCGTCTGCAATCATCCAGTCTGCCGCAGCAGGTACTTTTGCGATAAGGTCGGCGTATCCCGATGCCGCAAGGTCTTTGGGTGCCTTGGCCGCGATTTTCGGATCGAAGATTATACCATATGGGGCGCGGCAGGAGAATGTCTGCTTGTTCCCGTCCTTGGTGATGGATGCTCCGAAGGCCGTATATCCGTCCATAGATGCAGCGGTTCCGACTATCATATATCTTCTGCCGAGGTGGTCGCTTGCGAGTTTGGTCAGGTCGTTGATGACTCCGGAACCGACGGCAACTGCAATCGCTTCGTCCTGGGCGAGGAACGCTTCCAGTTTTTCAATATAGGACCATTCCGCATAAAGGTCGTCATCTTCAATGATGTAAGGCTCTCTCTGGTCTATCCCTTCCTTTTCCAAAACTTCGAAAACTGTCTTTCCAGCTGCTTCCCAGGTGTTCTTGTCAGCTATGACCACAGCCTTTTTGTCAGGAAACAAGGCCTTGAACATACCTCCTGTCTTTTCTGTTGCTTCCTTCCCGATTTCAAGAGCTTTTGTGTCACTTGCTTTCCTGATGGCTTCAGCGACCAATTCGTTATTGTCCATGTTACATTTCTTTTCACTTTATTGTTACAAATATAATATTATTTTTCATTTATTATCATTATTCCCTTGTCAATTGTTTTGATTTTTAAGTTTCTGTAGTAAATTTGAATCCGTTATACATGTTTGTTGAAATTTTTACAATGATGAAAATTCTATCTCATAAGTCTTGTTTCGCGTTCAGACTTGCGCTTTCGGTTTTGTTTGTCTGTATTATAGTCTCTTGTCGTAATGACAGTGCTGATAATGTAGGATTTTCGGAATCTGTTTTTGTGGACGGTCAGCAGCAACATGTGCAGGGCATTGCATATGACGAAGAAAAGGATTGTATGTATATGTCATTTACAAGCCGTTTTGTGAAGGTGGATATGCAAGGGAATATTCTTGCTTCGATTGACAGGATTCAGGGACATCTCGGAGCTATGACTTTCAATCCTCAGAACAGAAAGGTCTATGCCTCACTTGAATGCAAGGACGATGAGATAGGGCAGGGGATAGCAAGGAAGTTGAATGTCAAGGGCGTCTCCAGGAGTGATACCAGGTTCTACATTGCCGTCATAGATGTTGATCGTCTGGACAGTCTTGGGGTGGACCCAGAGGGGAGTGACATCCTCAAGACCGCTTGCATCAAGAAGGCCATCGAGGACTATTGCGCACCTGATCACCGCTATGGATGTTCCGGTATTGACGGAGTTGCAATCGCTCCAGAATTTTCTTCAAAATCTTCGGGGAAGCGTTCTGCTCGCGGTGAGAAGATGTATCTGTATGTCGGATATGGAATATATGGGGATGTGGATAGGGAAGATAATGATTATCAGGTGATTCAGCGATATAGCCTCAAGGAAATTGAAAGGACTGCCAAACCTGTGGTTTTCGGTCAAACTCACGCCAGCGGCCCTGGGAAACCTGACAAGGAATACTTTGTATATACCGGCAATACCAATTATGGCATTCAGAACCTGGCTTGGGACCCATATACCAATTGTATGTTTATGGCAGTATATAAAGGTAGCAAGAGTGGGTTCCCGAACTATTCGCTGTTTGCAGTGCCTATGTCTCAGAAACCTTTCAGAGAACCTCTAAAGGGTGGGAATGACAAACATAAATATCTGCAACTCAGTCTCGTAGAACCCTCAGAGGGCATATCACCCCTTCGTGATGAGGCTACAGGTCTGACTGGCTGGAAGTTCAAATATGGCTCGATGGGACTGTGCCCTATTGGGGACGGCCTATGGTACATTGCTGAGAATGGCAAAAACAAAGAGACAGGCACGCATAGCTGCAATGCCCGTCTCTATAAATGGAACGGCTTGGAAGATGGTCCGTTTATTCCTCTGAAGAAATGATTTTCTCTGCTTTCTCGTAGCCGTCAGCTGGCGCATTCCACATAAGGGCTGTGATGATTGTTCCGACAATTCCTATGATTACCGATACGAGAAAGACGGAATCCCATCCGAAATGTTCTGCGAGATAACCGAAAAGCAGGCCGGATACCGTTGTGCTGGCATATCCGAAAATTCCGAGTATTCCGTTGGCGGTTGCGCAGGCGTGTTTGGTCGCCTGGTTGGATGCGGCAATTCCCAGCAGAGCTTGCGGACCGTAAACGAAGAAACTTGAAAGAACCAGCCAAACGATTGATAGCCAGTTCATTGAGCTAGGCGTTTTCCAAAAGAGGAAAAATGACAAAGTTGCTCCTACCGTACATATAAGACAGGTACGGTGTGCGCGGCTTTTCATAAATTTATCTGTGAACCAGCCTGCTACGAGCATTCCGAGTATGCCTCCTATGATTTCAGTAGTGGCTACCACTGTTCCTGCTGTGGAGATTTCCATCCCTTTGAACTGTGTCAGAAATGTCGCTCCCCAGTCCAGAATCGTAAACCTTACGATGTAGATGCAGAAGTTCGCCAATGCGAGTATCCAGATAAGTGGGTTCTTGAAAACCAACTTGCTGACCAGTTTCTTGTAGCATTTTTCGCTGATTTTCTCTCTTGGCGCAGCTGTCTTGGCACCTCCGTTTTCTTCTGCTTCAATCTCCTCAAGTTCAGGCAGTCCGACAGAGGATGGAGTGTCCCTCAGAAGGAAATATATCCCGAATGCTCCTACTACTGCAATTGCTGCAGGGACTGCAAAGCACAGTTGCCATGCGCTATAGCCGAATGTCTTCAGAATGAAACCGCATACCGCTACGATAATTCCGGCTCCAATCGAGTGTGAGGCGTTCCAGATGGATTGTTTTGTGGCAAGTTCCTTCGGCGAAATCCAATGTGCCATCAGGCTCATGCAAGGTGGCACTCCCATGCCCTGGAAAAATCCGTTGAGTACCCATAGTGACCCGATGATATAGACCAGAGTCATAGTGGCCTTTCCTTCTGAGTCAAGGACATTTACAAACGAGTTCATCGACGGGCTGAAGCATATGCAGAAGTTGACAAGTGCAGATAGGATAAGTCCTGCTGTCATCAGTTTCCTGCGGCTCATCCTGTCTGCCAGGAAGCCGTTTACAAAACGGGACAAGCCGTAAATGATGCCGTTAAGAGTCAGGAAGAGACCGAGTTGAGTCTTGGTGATACCGAGTTCGGCTTCCAATGCCGGCATTGCGACGCTGAAATGTTTCCTTACGAAATAATAGAGGGCGTATCCTACCATCAGCGTGATAAGTGTTCTCCATTGCCAATACTGGTACTTTTTCTTTGTCTGTGCATCCATCAGTGGTTAATTTTGTTGTGTTGTGTATTGGGTGTTTTTTCGAAAAAAACCGCGTAAAGATATAAATTTTGTTTCTTTTTGTCAAAGTTTCTTTTTATATTTGTGCCATTGCGGAATAAAATGAAATAAATTGCAACCAAATGAAATCTAACCTGAATCAATATATATCCGATGAGTTGAAGGAAAGACTATCAAAGATAAAAATGCTGGCTCTCGATATGGACGGCACAATTTATCTTGGCAGTACGTTGTTTCCTTTTACTCTGTCTTTTCTGGATTCGATGAAGGCTGCAGGTATCGGATATTCTTTTCTGACCAACAATCCGACCAAAAGTGTTGCTGATTATCTTGCAAAGTTGGCATCTATGGGTATAGTTGCCGGCGAGGACAATATGTACACCACTTCTTTGGCTGCAATCGATTATATCAAGTCCCATCACCCACAGGCCCGCAGATTGTTTATCCTCGGTACTCCGAGTATGGCTTCGCAGTTCGCAAAAGCTGGTTTTGAGTTTTGTGACGACAGTCCGGATGATGTGCCGGATATGCTCGTCGTTGCTTTTGACCCTACCTTAACTTATGAAAGACTCTGTCGGGCCAGCTGGTGGGCATCTCAAGGCATTCCTTATATTGCCACCAATCCGGACCGTGTCTGTCCGACAGACCAGAGAACAATTCTGGTGGATTGTGGTTCTATTTGCCGTTGTATTGAGTCTGCTTCCGGGAGGTGTCCGGATGTTACTCTGGGCAAGCCAGATCCGAATATGATTTTTGGGATTATGAATAAGTATGGCCTTGAACCTGAGGAGGTTGCAATGGTAGGGGATAGAATCTACACTGATACCGCTACAGCTCACAATGC
>CAMBRR010000075.1 GCA_945870315.1 uncultured Bacteroidales bacterium | reverse complement strand
CATCTACTTCAACGACAAGACCAAGCAGCTCCGCTTCAACGACCAGACCAAGCAGTTCTGCTTCAACGACCAGACCAAGCAGCTCTGCTTCAACGACCAGGCCAAGCAGTAGCACTTCTTCGTCTTCGACCAGACCAAGCAGCAGCACTTCTTCGTCTTCGACCCGTCCAAGTAGTTCCGCTTCAACGACCAGACCAAGCAGCAGCACTTCTTCGTCTTCGACCCGTCCAAGTAGTTCCGCTTCAACGACCAGGCCAAGCAGTAGCACTTCTTCGTCTTCGACTCGTCCAAGCAGCTCTGCTTCAACGACCAGACCAAGCAGCAGTACTTCCTCTTCGTCTTCAACCCGTCCAAGCAGCTCCGCTTCAACGACAAGGCCAAGCAGTTCTGCTTCAACGACTTCCAGCCGCGTAAAAACTTCCGGCAGCAGTTCAACAAGGACCAGCACGACATCATCGTCCGGTAGTCAGACTACCGTCCGCAGAGGCAGCACTACCTCCACAAGTACCACCCGTTCAACGGGCAGCAGCTCAAGTCGTTCAACATCCAGCACCACCCGTTCAACTGGCAGCAGCTCATCTTCACGTTCAACAAGTACCACACGTACCCGCTGATAAACATTTTGTATTATGAAATTCAATAAAACCATTACTTACTTTGTACTACTCGCACTTGCGATGGCACTCTCCTCCTGTAATTCCTATTACGATGATGACAACACCGACAACCTGACCATAAAGACAATCATCGGCAATGTGGGAGTAAATTCCTGGGATTATTCCAAAGAAAACAATAACAATTATTTCATTGCAACCATTTCAACCCCAGAGATTACAAAAGATGTACTTCGCAACGGAATAGTCAAGATATACAGGGTTTTCAACTTTGGCATGGAAAAAGAAACTCACACAGAACTCCCGTATATGTTTCAACAAGAAGAGATATCCGACGATGGACAGGCTTATTTCTTCACAACGGAGATTATGGCGGAAATCACAGCCGGACAAGTTGCAATCATCTATACCGAAAGCGATTTTAATTATGAAATTGACGTAAATTTCGTGCCGGGAGATATGGTGTTTCGTATAGTGGTAATGTATTGATATATAGATAATTATTGAAAATTAAGTGAGAGACGGATGCCTATTCTGGAAAAGATAATAATCTCAGATTTCCGCAATATTGCTCTTCAGGAGCTGGATTTTTCTCCCAATATCAACTGTATCAGCGGCAATAATGGAGAAGGAAAAACCAACCTCCTTGATGCAGTCTATTATCTCTCTATGACCAAGAGCGCATTTGCAACCTCAGACAGATTTAATTTCCGTCACGGAACAACTGAGTTTGCTTTGTCGGGATCATATAGGATGGAGAATGATTCAAGGTCAAAGATTTCAATGAAGGTTACTTCTAAAGGTGACAAAAAGATTCTGCGTGACGACAAATCATATCAGAGAATTTCATCCCACATCGGTCTCATTCCTATTGTAATGGTCTCACCATCAGATATATCCCTTGTTAGTGAGTCTGGGGAAGAAAGACGCCGTTTCATCAATTCTGTCCTTTCACAGATGGATTCTGCCTATCTTGGCAATCTTCAACAGTACAATCGTTTACTTGCCCAGCGCAATAAGTTGCTCAAGGAACCGGAGCCTGACAGGAACTTGTTGGAGGTGATTGATATGCGAATGGCTGCACTTTCTGTCCCGATTTATCAGAGGCGTTCATCCTTCGTAAGTGAACTGGAACCGGTCATAAAAGAGTATTATCGTGCTGTTTCCTCTGGCAGTGAGCAGGTTGCTGTCAATTATGAGTCTGATTTGGATGACATCCCTGCCAGTGAACTTGCAGGGCGTACGATGGAAGCAGACCTCGCTTGCCGGTTTACCACGAAAGGAATCCACCGTGATGACCTGAACTTCAGTATGAATGGCTGGCCGATTCGCAAATATGGTTCTCAGGGACAGCAGAAGTCTTTCCTTGTAGCTTTGAAATTCGCGCAATATGAAATAATGAAGAACGCCTATGGCTTCCCGCCGATTCTTCTGCTTGACGACATTTTTGACAAATTGGATATGGAAAGAATCTCCAATCTGCTCAAAATGGTGAGTGGAAAGGACTTCGGACAGATTTTCATTACTGACAGCAATAAGGTAAGACTCAGCGGGATAGTCGATTCCATCACCTCTGACAGGACCTATTATGACACCAGGGAGGGTACTTTTACTAAAGTTGGCAAGGAGTTAACAACAGAGTAGATATCGGATGTATGAATGATTTCAACAGATTGAGTCGCAAGGAGCCGGAAAGGATTGAAAATCTCCTGAAATATTGCGTCAACGAACTGAAGATAGGCAAGAATATAGATGACGCAAAAGTCTTCATTGCCTGGGATAGGGTTTCCGGAGCAAAGGACTTTACCATTTCAAAGTATTTTTCTCAGGGAACACTCTATTGTACTCTGTCTTCTTCAATGGTGAGGAACCAGCTCTATTTCCAGCGTGAGAGGTTATTGTCGTTGTTGAACGATGAATTATCAAATGAAGTGCTCTATACAGCCCCGCAGGACGGCCCAATGGTCCGTCGTCTGGTGCTCAGATAAGAGGAAGTTGATTATTATGGAAAGAATTAAAATTGTTGCTGACAGAAACATCCCTTTTTTGGAAGGGGTATTCGAGCCTTATGCTGATGTTCGGTATATAAATGGCAAGGAAATTACTCGTGAAGATGTAATGGATGCCGATGCCTTGATTATACGTACCAGGACAAAATGCAATGCAGATTTGCTAGACGGCAGCCGTGTGAAGATGATAGCCACTGCAACTATCGGTACGGATCACATAGATTTTGATTACTGTAACGAACACGGCATAGAAGTCCATAATGCTCAGGGATGCAATGCCGGAGGCGTGATGCAATATGTTTTTTCTGCCCTCTATGGCGTGGCAGCCCGCAAATCCATCAAGCTTGATGGCGCGACGTTCGGCATAATCGGTGTCGGAAATGTGGGCTCAAAAGTGGAGAAAATGGCTAGATACTTGGGTTTCAACGTCTTGCGATATGATCCCCCAAGGGCGGAGAAGGAAGGTCCTGAAGGATTTTGTTCACTTGATTATCTACTGGCCAATTCCTTGGTTGTAACTATGCACGTTCCATTGGACGAAACTACCAGGAAAATGGCTGATGAAAATTTCTTCGCAAGAATGCAGACTGGTTCCATCTTCATCAATGCAGCCAGGGGAGAGGTGATGGACGAAGATGCCCTGATGCAGGCCATACCCAAGTTCGGGGCAGTTATTATAGATACCTGGAATCACGAGCCTGATGTGAATGAAAAACTGATAGATATGGTTGACATAGCTACTCCACATATCGCTGGATATTCATTCCAGGGCAAGCAGAACGGTACTTCGTCTGCGGTTCAAGCTGTTGCAAAGCATTTCGGCATTATTCCTTTGTATGGCTTCTATCCCGAGTCAAACGAAGAAGAACACGAACCTGTCAAACTTGACCTTTCCGGTAAAAACCAGGGCGAAGTTGCGGCTGTTTTTCAGTATAATTATCCTATCTTTACAGATGATTTCAGATTTCGTCTTGAGCCTGACAATTTTGAAAAGATGAGATCGGATTATCAATATCGTCGTGAAATATACATATAACCATATAACACAAATCACTATGTTTACCAAAGAAGATATTGCTCAGATTGAGCAGCGCGGTTCCAATGTATGTACAGTTGAAGAACAGGTGGAGCGTTTCAAAAAAGGCTTCCCTTGGCTGAAGATTGTTGCTCCTGCTACACCTGCAAAAGGGGTAGAAGTCTTGGATGAGCAGGCTGTTGAGACTGCTGTAAAGTACTATGAATCAGCTCAAATCCATGGAAAATGCAAGTTTGTTCCCGCTTCGGGTGCTGCTTCCAGGATGTTCAAGGACTTGTTCAGCGGTTTGGATGCCTTGAAGGTAGGCAAGATTATTGCCGATGATTCTCCGGCTGCAAGATTTGTTTCTAAGATTTGCTCGTTTGCATTCTATACTCCGGAATTGTTCGGAACTCCTTCAGAGATTACTCCATCTTATCAGCTGAGTGTCCTCTCCAAGACTTTGACCGATGAAGGTCTTGGCTATGGCGCAAAGCCAAAGGGCGTGCTCAAATTCCATAAATATCCTGATGGTGAAATCCGCACTGCTTTTGCCGAGCATCTTGTGGAGGCTCAAAAATATATGCGTAACGAGGATGGAAGTGCCAATCTTGTCGTGACAATATCTCCTGAGCACCGTCATCTCTTTGAAGAGGCTCTTGAACAGGTGAAGGCTGAGTATGAGGCAAAATACGGTGTAAAATACAATATTACATTCACTTACCAGAACAAGTCAACAGACACTGTTGCAGTTGACGTGGAAAACAGACCGTTCAGGACTGAGACAGATTCGTTGTTGTTCCGTCCTGCAGGTCACGGTGCTTTGATATACAATCTCAATGAGATCGAGGAGGAACTGGTTTCCATCAAAAATATCGACAATGTTGCCAATGAAAGGTTGCTTCCTGATACGGAGAAATGGAAAAAGGTTCTGATGGGGCGCGCTCTTGAATTGCGTGACAAGATTTTCGGATACCTTCGCGAACTGGATATCGCTACCAACGTAACGGTCGGAAAAACTGTGGATGTCGAGCTGCCTGGTCTTGTCGGCTTGGGTGATGATGATATCTATCAGAGTGACCAGGTTCGTTCACTTTGTGATGACATTGAGGCTTTCCTCCGTGACGAATTGTGCGTAAGTATCCCTGTTACAGGAGATTGCAAGGCTCGCGTTGAGGCTCTCAGAGCAAAACTCAACAGACCTATACGAGTATGCGGAATGGTCAAGAATCAGGGTGAACCTGGCGGTGGTCCTTTCATCATTGAAGAAAAGGACGGTTCTACCTCACTTCAGGTTCTGGAAAGTGTACAGATCAATATGTCCGACGAGCACTCGCGTGAGGCTCTTTCTAAGGCCACCCACTTCAATCCTGTTGACATCGTATGCTGTCTGCACGATTATAAGGGAAATTCATTCAATCTTCTGGATTATGTTGACGAAAATGCCGGTTTCATCTCTTCCAAGAGTTATCAGGGTCGCGAACTCAAGGCGCTTGAACTTCCTGGTTTGTGGAACGGTGCGATGAGCAACTGGAATACTCTCTTTGTGGAGGTTCCTCTCTCTACATTCAATCCTGTGAAGGTTGTTCTTGACTTGCTCCGACCTGCGCACCAGAACTGATATTCCGATGAAAACCAATCAGATACATATGTCATTCGCAGTTTTAGCTGTCTTGTTTAGCATTTTGCTGACTTCCTGCCATACTCAGGAAGTGCTGCCAAGGGACGGATGGAACGAGAAGGTATATCATTCTCTCGACAGTCTGATTCGTACCTGTGGAAATTTGTCACCTGAATACGATGCCCATAACAGACCTTATGCAGTTTTCGATTTTGACAATACTACAATAGTTAATGACATATCGATGAGTCTGATGATATATCAGATTGAGAATCTGAGGTTTGGTTTCACTCCTGATCGGGCTTTCGATTGTTTTACTGCATTTTTGCCGGATTTGGATAAGGTGCTGGATGGACCGCAGATGACAGCTCGGGAACTGGGAACAAGACTTGCCCATGACTATGCTGTCATTTATGCTCTATCTGCTGAATCGGAACCATTTGAGCAATGCCCTGAATATCTTGATTTCAGGGCTTCTCTGATGGCTCTGAATGATGGAGTGGAGAATAGTTTTGATTATGCGACCTGGTGTCTGTGGCAGCCGTCTCTGTTCAATGGAATGACTTATGGTGAATTGCAGGACCTTACGAGGGAATCTGTTGCATACTGGACTTCCCAGGGGAGGGTTTGGACGGAAATTTGGAAAAGTCCTGATGGTCGTCTTCAGTCATCTGTTATGAAAGGACTCATTGTTCCAAAGGAAAGCATACACCTTTATAATGCCCTGAGAGATAATGGCTTCGATGTCTATATCTGCTCTGCTTCATTGGAAGTGATCGTGGAAACGATGGCTTGTGACGAGAAATATTCCCTCGGAATGGAACCTGATGACGTCTTCGGAATCCGTCTGGCTGACAAGACTATGGTAGGCGGGGCCTTTGAGGAAGGTTATGACCAGACTTTCCTTGACGGCAAGAGCGCTTGCATCCGTAAACTGATAGCTCCTAAGCACGGTGGCAAGGCTCCTGCTTTGGTGGCAGGGGACAGCAACGGTGATTATGATATGCTTACCAGTTTTGATTCTCTTGGACTGGGGCTGATAATTGATTGTGGCAGAAGCGGTCCGATTTCTACTCTGTCTTCTGGCAGATATGTCCGTCAGGAAAGATTCAAGTGATATGGATCAGAATGAGCGCAATCAAGTCCTGGATTTTGCATCTCAGGCGGGGAGAATTCTCCTGGAAAATGGAGCCGAAATATCCAGAGTTGAAGAAACAATGGAAAGAATAGCCGGCAGTTATGGCGAATCCGATGAAAAATTCTTTGTCCTGAGCAACGGAATTTTCACCACAGGGCAATCCTATGCAAAGGCTGAATTTATACCCATAAAAGGAGCCAGCCTTGATAAGGTGGTGGAAGTCAATCAATTATCCAGAGATATTTCTACAGGTAAATATACTCTCAGCCAAGCCTGGGAACAACTCGAACGAATAAAGAATCTCCCGTCCAAGCCATCCTGGGAACTCTATCTGGGAGCCGCTCTGGGCTGTTCCGGGTTCTGTATCATTTTCGGAGGTGGGCTGATGGATTGCGCGGCCTCCCTGATTGCAGCCATCATCCTTAACTTTTTTATGCTGAAAGTTGCCGGGCCATATCTCTCAAAGGCACTCGGCAATATCTGTGCAGGCTACATTGGCACCATCCTGTGCATTCTTTTGCAGCATTATGGAATCGGTACCAACATCGGTAATATGGTTGTCGGTACGATGATTCTTCTCATTCCTGGAGTTGCCTTTACCAATGGCCTGAGAGATGTCGTGAATGAGGATTATCTGGCTGGAATAACCCGTCTTGCAGATGCTCTTATGATGTTTATGGCTATTGCAATAGGGGTGTTTATGGCCTTTATGACACAGGGATGGATTGCCGGTGAAGTGGTGCAGGTCAATGGTATGATTACGGACAGTTTCACTGCAAGAATCCCGATTCAGCTTATTGCCGCCCTTTTGGCCACAATTGCCTTTGCAATACTGTACGGTGTTCCCCGCAACAGATGTTTCTCGGCTGGATTGGTTGGAATGTTGGGATGGACAGTATATCTTCTGGTATCGCGTTATACTGTAGCCGGGCCATTTGCGGCCAACTTCCTCGCAGCAACTGTAGTGGCTTGTCTTTCAAGGGCATTCGCCAAATTTCTGCGTTGTCCCCGTACCATCTTCCTGATTTGCGGCATCTTCCCGCTCATCCCGGGAGGGGGAGTCTTCTGGAGCGCTTATTATGTTGCCTCCGGCCAGTTGCCGCTGGCACTTTCAAGCGGAATGTCAGCAATCAAGAGCACCATCGCCATTGTGCTGGGCATTATGATCGCCGCCAATATCTTCAATAACAAATCATTCCGCAGATGTTGACAAACGGTAGAGGGTGACTAAAATGAAGTTTTAGTCACCCTCTCATCTCAAAATTGCACAGCAATTGTCTTATTTATGGCTGC
>CAMBRR010000074.1 GCA_945870315.1 uncultured Bacteroidales bacterium | reverse complement strand
GACAGAAGTTTCATCCTGCCATCTGGCGTAAATGTAGCTGAAAGTGAGTCAGCTGGCAGGAGGACTGTCTCTCCTTTACGGATAGAAATGCCGTTGCCGTGACCATCAGTTATGGTTCCGTTTCCATCTATGCAGATCACGATCAAGAAGGAATCAAGACTGGCGATGTCCTTGGAAACAGGTTCCGAAAGGTCAAAAAGAGAAGTTGTGAAATATTTGCAGCTTACAAGGGTATTTTCGGAATTTTCAGCCTCGGAGTAATGAGTCCTATAGTCATCCAGAACGGTGTAATCTATGGCATCTTTGGCCAATTCAGTATGCAGCTCGCGCGGTTTCCCGTCCAGGCCCAGCCTTCCGAAGTCATAGATTCTGTAGGTTATGTCTGATGTCTGCTGGATTTCTGCTATGAAACAGCCTTTTCCGATGCTGTGAACCCTTCCGGCCGGGATGAAGAAGGTATCCCCTTCCTTCACCTTGTAGTCTTTGAGTACCTCTGTTACAGTATTGTCCTTGACCTTGGCCTCATATTCCTGCGGATTTGTCTGACGGCTCATTCCGGCCATCAGGTGAGCTCCCTCATCCGCCTGAACCACATACCACATCTCGGTCTTGCCCTTGGAACCGTTGTGCCTTTTCGCTGCAAGGGCATCGTCAGGGTGCACCTGCACAGACAAATCGTCGCGGGCATCTATGAATTTGATAAGAAGTGGAAACTCATCTGCTGTCGCATCATAGACCTTCTTCCCAAGAAGGCGTTCCTTATATTCTGTGGCAAGGCCGGAGATGGTCCTTCCCTGTAATTCTCCGTTTGCAACCACGGATTCATTACCCTTGACTCCTGAGAGTTCCCAGCTCTCGCCTATGTTGTGCTGAGAAGTTGTTACACCCTTGAAAGGGGCTATCTTTTCACCTCCCCAAACAACGGTCTTGAATATACTTTCAAACTTCAATGGATACATAACTTCATAGTCTTGTTTTCGCAGGCAAAATTACTCCAACTTATCCAGATTAACAAAAGAGGATGACCTTTTTTGGTCACCCTCCATCATAAACTCATTATCAATAATATTCGCAGTATTGACTGACTATTGTTCGTCAACATCCTCCGGACCTGGCTGAGGACCTGGCTGAGGACCACCCTGGAATGGGCCCTGCGGACCTGCCTGTCCTGCCTGAGCAGCCTTGGCCATATCTTCAGATGCAGCATGCCAAGCAGCCTCAAGCTCTGAATTATATTTGTCGATGTCGGCAAGATTCTGATTCTTCACTGCCTCCTTGAGGTTGTTCATTGCAGACTCGATTGCACTCTTCTTGTCAGCAGGAATCTTATCGCCATATTCCTTGAGGTTCTTCTCAGTCTGGAAGCACATCGCATCAGCATTGTTGATTTTGTCGATACGCTCCTTCTCTGCCTTGTCGGCTGCCTCATTGGCCTTTGCCTCATCCCTCATCCTCTGGATCTCTTCCTCTGACAATCCTGATGAAGCCTCGATTCTGATCTTCTGCTCCTTGCCGGTAGCCTTATCCTTTGCGGATACATTGAGGATACCGTTTGCATCAATATCGAAGGTTACTTCAATCTGAGGAACACCCCTTGGAGCCGGTGCGATGCCGTCCAAAATGAACTTGCCGATGAGTTTGTTATCCTTTGCCATAGGGCGCTCTCCCTGGAGAACGTGTACGTCAACTGCAGGCTGGTTGTCAGCGGCTGTTGAGAATACCTGTGACTTTCTGGTTGGGATGGTGGTGTTGGCATCGATGAGCTTTGTCATCACACCGCCGAGAGTCTCGATACCGAGGGAAAGAGGAGTGACATCAAGCAGAAGCACGTCTTTCACGTCACCTGCAAGCACACCGCCCTGGATTGCAGCACCTACGGCTACGACCTCGTCAGGGTTTACGCTCTTGTTAGGAGTCTTTCCAAAGAACTTCTCTACGATTGCCTGGATTGCAGGAATACGGGTTGAACCGCCCACCAAAAGAACTTCGTCGATATCAGATGCATTGAGTCCGGCATCTGAAAGGGCCTTGCGGCAAGGCTCAACGGTTCTCTGGATAAGAGAGTCAGCGAGCTGCTCGAATTTGGCTCTGGTAAGAGTCTTAACAAGGTGTTTTGGAACACCGTCAACAGGCATAATGTAAGGAAGGTTTATCTCTGTAGAAGTCTGGCTTGAAAGTTCAATCTTGGCCTTCTCTGCTGCCTCTTTCAATCTCTGGAGAGCCATAGGATCCTTCTTCAGGTCGATTCCACCGTTCTCTGAGGCGAACTCAGATGCAAGCCAGTCGATGATTACCTGGTCGAAGTCATCACCACCGAGGTGAGTGTCACCGTTGGTTGAAAGTACTTCGAATACGCCGTCACCAAGTTCCATTATTGAAATATCGAATGTACCGCCACCGAGGTCATAAACGGCCACCTTCATATCCTTATGTTTCTTATCAAGGCCATAGGCAAGGGCTGCTGCAGTAGGCTCGTTGATGATACGTTTCACCTCCAGACCTGCGATCTTGCCGGCTTCCTTGGTTGCCTGACGCTGAGAGTCTGAGAAATATGCAGGAACAGTAATCACAGCCTCAGTAACTTCCTGACGCAGATACTCTTCAGCTGTCTTCTTCATCTTCTGGAGAATCATTGCTGAAATCTCCTGCGGAGTATAAAGACGTCCATCAATTTCCACGCGTGGAGTGTTGTTGTCTCCCTTTACGACCTTGTAAGGCATCCTTGCTATTTCTTTCCCTACCTGATCGTAGGTTTCACCCATAAACCTCTTGATTGAGAATACGGTTTTGTGAGGATTGGTAATAGCCTGACGTTTTGCAGGGTTACCGATTTTTCTCTCACCGCCATCGGTGAAAGCGACCACTGAAGGAGTTGTCCTCTGTCCTTCGTTGTTGATGATTACGGTAGGCTCGTTGCCTTCCATCACAGCCACGCAAGAGTTGGTGGTTCCAAGGTCAATACCAATAATTTTTCCCATAATATTTATCTCCTATTTTTATTATTATCATTACTTTTGTCAGCCTTTCGGATGACGCCAAGATATTATCCAATCCTGTGCCAGTTTCTCCGGGGGACAAAAATATGCCAAAATGGCAGTTTTTTATGTCATTCCGGATATCCATATGTGACAGAATTGCTATTTTTGCACCCGCCTCAAGACCAGTTGCACCAAGTGCGATATCGAGCCTTGACGGGACATTCATATAAACAGAAGATAAAATGATATACCGCCACCTGTCAACAGAAGAATATACCGACCTGCAAGAGCGTATTCTCTACGAAGACAATCATCTGCTGGTTGTCAATAAGAAAGCAGGAGAAATCGTTCAGGGCGACAAGACCTCCGATGAACCTCTGACAGAAAAATACAAGGCCTTCATAGCTGCAAGGGACTCAAAGCCAGGTCAGGTTTTCATTGGGCTACCCCACCGGCTTGACCGCCCTGTCAGCGGAGTGACAGTCCTTGCCAAAACCTCCAAAGCCCTGGAAAGGCTCAATGCAATGTTCCGCGAAGGGCAGGCTCATAAATTCTATTGGGCCCTGGTCTGTGCCCGTCCTCAGAAAGAGCAGGCCCTGCTTGAAGACCGATTGTGGCGTAATGAGAAACAGAATAAAACATATGTATGCAAGGGCGGGCAATCCCGTTCCGATGCCAAACTGGCCCGTCTGCAATACAGCCTCATCGGCACTACAGACCGATATTTCCTCCTGGAAGTGGAACTGATGACCGGCAGACATCACCAAATCAGATGTCAGTTGTCCAACATCGGGTGTCCCATCAAAGGAGACCTTAAATATGGAGCCCCGAGATCCAACCCCGACGGAGGCATCTGCCTGCACGCCAGACGAATCACCCTGATACATCCGACAAAAAAGGAGCTTCTGACAATAGAAGCTCCCATACCGGCGACCTGGCCGCCTATCAACTTGTGACCCCATGCGGAATCGAACCGCAACCGTCAGAACCGGAATCTGAAATTCTATCCATTAAACTATAGGGCCCTTTTGCGACTTGCAAAGATACTAAATATTTTTTGTAATTTTGCGACCTCAAAAACACAATTTAAGTATATCATAATAATGAAGAAAGCTTATGTATTTCCAGGTCAGGGTTCCCAGTTCCCGGGAATGGCCAAAGACCTGTATGATTCAAACCCCATTGCACACGACATGCTCGAAAGAGCAAATGAAATTCTTGGATTCAGGATTACAGACATAATGTTCGAAGGGACAGCAGAAGACCTCAAACAGACAAAGGTCACACAGCCGGCCATCTTCCTTCACTCCGTAACCCTCGCCAAATGTCTTGAGGACTTCCATCCTGATATGGTTGCAGGACATTCCCTTGGAGAGTTCTCTGCCCTTGTGGCCGCAGGAGCAATGGACTTCGAGGCGGGACTCAAACTCGTTTCCATTAGGGCTACGGCAATGCAGAAAGCCTGCGAGATGGCTCCTGGCACTATGGCTGCCATCATTGCCCTTCCGAATGAGACAATAGAACAGGTGTGCGCTTCCTGTGAAGGAATAGTGATTCCGGCCAATTACAACTGCAACGGTCAGGTGGTAATATCCGGGGAAAGAGAAGCAGTCGAGAATGCTTGCGCAAAGATGAAGGAAGCTGGAGCCAAACGTGCCCTGATTCTGCCTGTTGGCGGAGCCTTTCATTCCCCACTGATGGAACCTGCAAGAGCCTTCCTAGCAGAAGGAATTGAAAAGACTCAGTTCAAGATCCCTGTATGTCCTGTATATCAAAACGTTACAGCCCTTCCATCTACGGATCCCGTTGTCATCAAGGCTAACCTTCTTGCCCAGCTCACTGCTCCGGTACGCTGGACTCAGAGTGTTGAAAATATGCTGGCCGATGGCGCAGGTTCATTCATCGAGGTCGGCCCGGGAAAGGTCCTCCAGGGACTTGTCGCAAAAATTGCCAAGACACCGGTTGAAATCGAAGGAATCTGCTAAGTAATCTGAAACAGCTTCTAAATTATTACTATCTTTACACGATTTTTCAGTATAAATACAATGGAAAGAAGAACAAGAGTAAGATTTGCACCATCGCCGACAGGGCCTCTCCATATGGGAGGAGTTCGTACTGCCCTGTATAATTACCTTTTTGCAAAACAGCGTGGTGGAGACTTCATCATCCGCATCGAAGATACTGATTCCCAGCGTTTTGTACCTGGTGCAGAAAAATACATCATTGAAGCTCTCAACTGGTGCGGCATCATTCCTGACGAAGGAGTCGATGCAGATGGCAATGTGGTTGAAACTCCTTCCGAGCGTCACCCGCACGCGCCCTACAGGCAGAGCCAGCGAAAGCCGATTTACCGCAAATATGCAGAGCAGCTCGTAGAAAACGGCTATGCCTATTACGCATTCGATACAGCTGAAGAACTTGGAAAGATAAGGGCCCAGATGGAGGCCAATGGTGAAACCTTCATCTACAACCAGACCACGAGGATGGCTCTGAGGAATTCCCTTTCCCTTCCGGAAAACGAATGGAAGGAACTTCTTGAAACCAGAACTGACTGGACCATCCGCTTCAAGATGCCTGAGAACAGGATTGTGAAGATGGACGATATGATTCGCGGTCACGTGGAGGTCAACACTGCAACTCTGGACGACAAGGTGCTCTGGAAAAGAGCTGATGAGCTTCCTACCTATCATCTCGCAAACATAGTTGACGACCACCTTATGGAAATCACGGAGGTTATCCGCGGTGAAGAATGGCTTCCTTCGCTTCCTCTGCACTATCTGCTTTATGAGGCATTCGGATGGACTGATACCCAGCCTCGTTTCGCCCACCTTTCCCTCCTGCTCAAACCGGTAGGAAACGGGAAACTCAGCAAAAGAGACGGAGACAAGTTAGGTTTCCCGGTTTTCCCTCTGAAATGGACCAATGCTGAAGGAGAAGTTTCCAGGGGATATCGTGAAGACGGCTATTTCCCGGAGGCATTCGTAAATATGCTCGCAATGCTCGGATGGAATCCTGGTGATGACAGAGAACTGTTCACAATGGACGAACTTGTTCAGGCTTTTTCAATGGACCATGTTCAGAAAGCAGGTGCGAAATTCAATCCTGACAAGGCAAAGTGGTACAACAAAGAATATCTGCGTCAGCATTCAGACAAAGACCTGACAGAGCGTTTCATCCCGATTCTCGAGCAAAAGGGCATCACCGTGACCTGCTGCGGCGGACACGGCAAAGAGGGGGAATGTGGCTGCGTGGCCACTGCCGACTTCTCGACCAGGACATTCAGCAAGAAATATGTCAAGAACATTGTTTCCCTTATCAAGGAGCGCGCAACCTTCGTTGCGGATTTCTGGGACATAGCCTCATATCTGTTCATTGCTCCGGAAACCTATGCCGAAAAAGATGCAGCCAAGTTCTGGAAGGAAGAGAATTATTCTCTGGCCCTACAGGTAGCCGATTGGATTCTGGCATATGAAGGAGAGTTTACCAAAGAAGCAATCGAGAAACCTCTTGAGGAATTCATCCGCGGCAACGAATGGCCTATGGGCAAAGTTATGAACTGCCTTCGACTTGCACTTGTGGGGGCTTCAAGCGGTCTTGGAATCGCGGACATCGTGACAATCATCGGCAAAGAAGAATTCGCATCCCGCATCGACAAGATTAAGGCGGCGCTTTGCTGATTGTTGATTCAGGACTGTCCAAGAAGGGTCATTGCTTCGTCCACAGACAAAGAATCTGCGACACAGAACTGTCCGCTGCGTGAGCGTTGAAGGGCATCCAGATGCGCTCCCGAGCCGAGAGCCTCTCCAAGATCACGCGCAAAAGCACGGACATAAGTGCCTTTGGAACAGGCAAGCCTGATGTCTGCGCGAGGCAGCCCAAGGTTGGAATTATCTGTAACATTGATACGGGAGGATGCCCTTGAGACGGTGTCCTCCTTTTTTTGTGGATTGGATATGCTGGGGCTATTTGCTTGGAAATTAAGCAATTCCAATTCTGAGATATTGATTCGCGAACTTCTGATAAGTTCTGATGCCTCCTCAGGAAGTGCACCATCTTTCAGGAGTTTGCGCGCAAGTTCATACGCCCTTATCCCTTCCACTGACTTTGCGCTGAAAAGAGGAGCAACCTGGTCCTGCTCTCCGACAAAGTCCTTCAATGCATCTGCAACTGCCTCTGCAGTAATATGTTCATACGGGAAAAACCGGTCTATTTCCTTTTCGAGGTCATAAGATGGAGTCGTTGCTCCGAAAGTCACTCCGGCGATGTATTCCTTGTCGTGTCGTTGAAGTTCCTCTGCCTGTTTCGTTGCATTACCCACACATACGAGCAGCACGCCCGTTGCAAGGGGATCCAGCGTTCCGGCGTGCCCAACTTTCAATTTTTTCTTTCCGAAATGGCGGCATGCTGCAAACTTCAGCTTTCGTATCACGTCAGCAGAAGTCCATCTGTATGGTTTGTCTATCGGGATTACAATCCCTTCCGGATAATCATCAATATTGTTCGTCAGACTACCGGAGAAATTCTTGTCAAGAACAGTAAACATCAGTTTTGAATGGGAATCTTTTCTATTCTCCTTTGGTGACGGCCGCCTTCGAATTGAGTGTTCAACCAGGTGTCAACCATCTTAAGAGCCGTTTCGAAAGAGGCAAATCTCGCTGGCATCACCAGTACATTGGCATTATTATGCTGTTTCACAAGGGCGGCAATATCCTCGTTCCAGGCAAGGCCGGCGCGGACCTTAGGGTATTTGTTTAGGGTAATGGCCATCCCATTTCCCGTCCCGCACATCGCGATTCCTTTGTCAACTGTTCCGTCAGAAACTGCACGACCCAGCAGATGAGCCACATCGGGATAATCCATACTTTCTGTGGAATTGGTTCCGTAATCGACTATTTCATAGCCCTTTCCGGACAGATATGCCACTAAATCCGTTTTCCATTCATAACCGGCGTGGTCAGAACATATACCAATCTTCATATTATCAAATGTTAAACCGCACAAATTTAAGTCTATTTGTTCCATCTTGCAAGGGGCCATCCGGAAATTTCACAATTCATTGCC
>CAMBRR010000073.1 GCA_945870315.1 uncultured Bacteroidales bacterium | reverse complement strand
GTTCTCAGACGGGAGACTTTCCTGATACTCTGTATCTTCTTGTTGACCGCCTGAAATTGCCCCCTTTCATTGACGGTAAACCAGAAGGATTGTCAGAAGAGGAATGGGAAGACCTCAGGACAAGGCTGGATTCATCAATAGATTCCGCATTTGACAAGGGTGATGGGACGATGTGTATATATAAAGCTGACGGAAGCCTCAAGAAGTTCGTCAATCGTTTTGAGGCAGATGGAATGGAATTTTCCAAACCGGACGAATATTTGTTCAGTTTCAACAGCCCCCTGGGCGCCTGTCCTGTATGCGGCGGACTTGGGAAGGTCATCGGAATCAGTGAAGATCTGGTCATCCCGGACAAAAGTCTGACCATTTATGACGGAGCCATAGCGTGCTGGAGGGGCGAAAAGATGGGGTGGTTCAAGGACCAGCTTGTCAAGAACTCCCAGAAATATGGGATACCCATATTTGAACCATACTGCAATCTGACGCCGGAGGTTAAGGACATAATATGGAAGGGTCGCAAGGCGGAAAGGGAAGAGGACTCTATCATTGGAATAGATGAATTCTTCAAATGGGTGGAATCCAACCGCTACAAGATACAATATAAATATATGCTGAGCAGGTATTCCGGCAAAACTGAGTGCCACGCCTGTGGTGGCAGCCGTCTCAGGCCGGAAGCACTTTATGTGAGGGTTTGCGGGAAGACTATTGCTCAGATGCTGAATATGAGGGTGTCGGAATTGCTGGATTTCCTCAGGGAGATTACCCTCTCTCCAACAGAATATCAGATTGTTGAAAAGGCTGTCTCTGAAATTATTACGCGTCTTGAGTACATCGAGGACGTTGGCCTGGGATATCTCACGCTCAACCGTGCATCCAATACCCTTTCGGGGGGAGAAAGCCAGAGGATAAACCTTGTAACTGCTCTTGGAAGTTCATTGGTGGGATCGATGTATATCCTTGATGAACCTAGCATAGGGTTGCATCCACGCGATACCCATAGGCTTATCTCGGTAATCAAGCGGCTCCGCGACCTTGGCAATACCGTCATAGTAGTCGAACACGATGAGGAAATAATGCGGGAGGCAGATCTTCTGATTGACATAGGACCGAAGGCTGGAATCAACGGGGGAGAAATTGTCTTCCAGGGGAAACTGCCTAAGGAACACGGAGTGATAAGCAAAGTCTCGCAGGACATTTTGGACAAATCGCTAACCTTGGCATACCTTAGCGGGGCTAGAAGCCGATATGTCCGGAAAAAGCTGTCCTGGACTTACTCTATCAGCGTTGAAGGCGCGATGGAGCACAACTTGAAGGATATCAATGTGAAGTTTCCTCTCGGTGCTCTCACTGTCGTGTCAGGAGTCAGCGGCAGCGGCAAATCGTCCCTAGTGGGAGATATCCTTTATCCTGCATTGTTCCGTTATATCAACCATACCGGTTCCGCTCCGGGGACATTCAGACGATTATCCGGCAACCTTGACCGCATTACCCAGGTGGAGTATGTGGACCAGAATCCTATCGGAAAAAGTTCCCGTTCCAATGCCGTGACATATCTGAAGATATATGATGATATACGCAAATTGCTTTCTGATCAGCAATATGCCAGATTGAACGGCTATACTCCGTCACATTTTTCATTCAATATGGATGGCGGACGGTGTCCGGAGTGCCAGGGAGAGGGGTTCGTAAGTATCGGAATGCAGTTTATGGCCGATGTCAC
Organism: uncultured Bacteroidales bacterium; assembly: GCA_945870315.1. GTDB lineage: Bacteria > Bacteroidota > Bacteroidia > Bacteroidales > UBA932 > Cryptobacteroides. The sequence continues at coordinate 6,537 of CAMBRR010000073.1, read as the reverse complement.
GATGGTCTGCGAGGCTTGCGGGGGCAAACGCTTCAAGCCTGATATCCTGGAAGTCAAGTACAAGGGAATGAATATTGACGATATCCTGAATATGAGCGTGGAGGATGCCATTGTCTTCTTCTCCTCCCAGGAAGAACCTCTGGCAAAGAGGATTGCACAGCGACTCCAGCCTCTGATGGATGTCGGCCTGTCGTACATCAAACTCGGTCAAAGCAGCAGTACACTTTCCGGCGGTGAAAGCCAGAGGATAAAACTTGCGTACTTCCTTTCGATGACAGACTCTGCCAAAGGAAAGGCCAACCATATTATGTTCATCTTCGACGAACCCACAACCGGACTTCATTTCTATGACGTTGAAAAGTTGCTCAGGTCCTTCGACGTCCTTCTGTCGCAGGGGCACAGCATTGTCGTGGTTGAGCATAACCTGGACGTTATCCGTGCGGCGGATTGGGTTGTGGAACTGGGCCCGGATGCCGGTGACGCAGGCGGAAATCTTGTATTTGAAGGCCGTCCGGAAGATCTCGCCAGGTGCAGGGAGTCAAAGACCGCCCCATTCCTTCAGGATTGATTGACTGCTTCGGCAGATTCACTTCCAGCACAATCATTTCAGCCTGGTTTATAGGCTCCCCGGCGGAAATATAAAGCAATCCGCTGCCGGAAGACTTCAATATCAGTGTCACTCCTTTGCCATCCTCATCCAGGACATAGTCGTATATGCCCCTTTCCTTATCAAATTCCAATGCATCAATGCCTATGTCAAACGGTGCATTAGGAGGAAAATAATCACACCAGATGTGTATCCTTTCTCCGATGTCTCCCCGTATATATTTCCCCGGATGCACCTCAAACCTGTTTTCAAGGAACTTACACTCGACAAGACATTCGCCGAAGGCACCACCACCATCATCCGCAGAGCAGGTAATCATACAACTTCCTTCTCCAACTGCTTTCAATCTGCCTCTGTCATCCACCTCTGCCACCGCACTGTTGCTGCTTTCCCATATGACCAAGTTCCCGCTCGCACATTCAGGTTTGATATCTGCACTCAAAACTACCTCCTCCAAACAATAAGTCATTCTGACAGATGATGGGGCAACGCCTATTTCCTGTATCAAATAATCGATTCCTGTCTTGTCAACTCTCCATCCGTCCCCTTTCAGCCCGTCATCCTGCGGGCAAACGGTTATGTGGTAGTGACAGTTCCGCTCTATGTTTACATCGTTCAGACCTTCTCCAAGGTAGAACCTATATTTCAACTTCGGGTCGCCGCTTTTCTGGGTGTCTGACAGATAATCCATTCCTATTTCTATGAACGAACAGATCCAGAATCTAGGGTCGCCTTCTCCCAGCACCTTCTCTGAATCATCCGCCAGAGGGGAGGATGCGAAATTCCCTTGCATATTCTCAAACATATACAAAGACACTTCCTCGCTGAGCCCGTCCTGATTTCTGCTGTTCAGAGCATCAACCTGTCCACCCTCCTTATAGAAGCCGACAGGAAAGCAATCCTCCCGCTTTTGTGCCCGGCTTTCACCGAATACCTTGACTTTCCTCGGAGTATTTCCAATGCGGACTTCTGTCACAATCATCCTTACATCCGGGCTCAGGCGGCTCCTGTCCATCCTGATGCTTATTTTTGCCATCAGCCTCCTGAGCTGCAACTTAACAACCCTGCCGTCACTGCCAACTGTCACATCCTTCATCTCACAATACATCGGTATACCCTCCCGGTATTCGTCAGGATAGGCAAGGTGATGAACGATTTCATCAAGTTCTTCAACTCTGTCGGCCTGAACCCGATAACCGAAATTAGCGCAGACATAGAAACTGTATTTTTTCCCGGAAACAAGTTTGACCTTCGTGCCGAATCCACCCTCTTCCTTTGTTAAATCCTTTATATTCAACCAAGTACAATGTTCGGCACATCCATATTCATCAAAAATCAGAATTGAAACATCAGTAACAAGATTCTCCTGTGGATCGACGGACTTTACCTTATAGTTATCAGCATCCGGACATATGATGATTGTGGTATATCCGGATTCCGGCACGGTGATGCCTTCATCTGTGCAGGAGGAAAGCACATATGCCAATGCTGTCAATAATAATCCGACTGTTCTCAGAACATTACATCGTAATTGTCTTTTTCCTTCCATTGCTCTACCGTCATTTTTATCGTCACATCCTCTGCCTCTGCGTCCTTGTCTGGACTCGTGGTTCCCTTCCTGTTGATGGTAATATCATACATATATCTGTTGTTCCTTTCCACTCCCTCACCTTCTTCTCCGACAGGGAAGGCCCAGAAGTATGTGAACCCTTCTATATCCCCCTCAATTACCAGCCGCGTCCTGGGAGATCCCACAGTTTCGCTTTCCGGGCAGTTCGGAAAGCAACGCAAGGCAATCTTGTCTGACAGTGGCGCATTGCCTATGTCAGCGGAAAACTCCTGTACAATCAGTCTTTTGTCGGAGAACCATCCGACATCCCGTTCATCCAGGTGATAGGAATTGATAAGTCTGGTAGCCCCTCCGGATGATTCTCCTGACACCGGAAACTCTGCATTGACATTCATCAGGAATGCCTTTGCACCACGAATCTTTTCTCCGCTATAAGGCATCCCGGAAAAATCGCATCGTATGCTGTTTATGACAACTTCGCAGCAAAGAGGCTTCAGATTTACGCCTACCGCCTCATTGTCAGTCGCACTCACGGCGACAGCAGCTGTCATAGAAGGTGAGTCCAGACTTTCGTCTTCAAGTCTTACGAATATCTTATCCAATGACTGATAACAGTTTACCTCGTACCATCCGAATCTGGCCATCCCGGAATTGGCCAGAACGAATATAATCTTGTCCCCGCTTCTGGAAGCTATTCCTACCTTACCGAAGTTAAGGGATGCCATCCTCTGGTACGAGTCTAGCCTTCTTGAATGGTCGTCATTAAAGACGAAGACGTCCAAACTGTCAGTATCCTTTACAGAGCTTCCTTTCCCGTTGATTTTCAGTGATATTTCCGACTGCGGCTCCCGAATCTCACATCCGGGGCCGCATCCGGAAACTGATGCCGAAAGAATAAGAACTAGATTTATTACCAGATTAGGTGCAAAGACTTTTTTGATTAAAGAGAAATGTGAATGAAAGTAAAAATTGAAAGCAAGAATTACGAATGACATCTTTCGGCATATTGTATTGTATCTTGTATCCATAGTCCTAGAAGCAAAAGTGAAACCCTATCCTGAATATTTCATATCCTATTTTTTCCTGTTTTTCCGCATATTTTATTTCGCCCCTGAGCGAGAGGGAAATAGCGGCAATACTGGCAAACCTGATATACCAGCCGACTTCGGCTGCGCAAGCTACTTCGTTTGACTGGACATAGGTCGCTCCGCAGCAAAGGAACGGCCCATTGAATACTTCCTTCGGCCAGTAGGTGGCGAATAACCCGAATTTTATCAGGTTGCTCGCTCCGCTGCCGTTTGACGGAATCTGTATCCCGTGTCCCTGCGACTGAGCAATTTCGTCCGGGTTGGGACCTGTGGAAATTTTACCTATATTTATCCCACAAAAGGCTCCGGCGCTCCAATTCCTCGAGAATCCGTATTGGAAATATAGTTCAGGGCGAGATTCAAAGATTGCAGAGGTGGCGTCTGTCCCGATAGCCATCTTCATCCTTTCCCTCCCCGCAAGAGGAAAGACGCACACCAATAAAATCATTTCTGCAATCAAAGTTTTCATAATCGACTTTTGAATTAACCGAGGGCAAATCTATTTTTTGTCATTTGAAAAATTGTTGTTTTTCATGTGTTTCAAAAAAGATTTTTGTGAATTTTGAGTTTTAAACACAAATCTTGTCATTTACTCGAAATCGGTTGCATTTTTTCACTATATTTGAAATTCCTATGGATGTGACAATTATATGTTGAAATGAAATTTTTGAAACTATTTTTCGGCAGACGCCAGTACACTCTGCCTATTTTTGCCCAGCAGGCGTCATATCTTATCCAGGCTTCCGATGCATTGCTCAAGATGTCAGAAACCTTGGATGAATCCTCCTGGCGTATCCTTGAAAAAGAAGTGAAAATGTGCGAGGTGCAAGGCGATGCTCTGCTTACCGAATTCCAGGAACAACTCTATGAAAGCATAATGGGACCTATGAGAAGGACAGATATGCAGAGCATAGCAATGAGTCTGGATGACTTCCTTGACCATATAAATGATTCCGCAAAGAGCATTCTTCTGTACCTCCCCGGCAGAATTGATGTCCAACTGAAAGACCTATGCCAATATATTTCAGCTGAAGCTGATGCTATAAAGCAGATTATGGCTTGTCTTGGGGCTCCCAAAATGAATATCCAGTTCATTCTCAAGCAGTGTGACAGGATTACCGAACTGGAACACGCATCGGATGATTCATATGAAGAGTATATCGCCTCTCTGTTCAGCACTGAAAAAAATGCCATTGAGTTGATGAAATATAAGAATATTGCGGAGATGCTGGAGGCGACGACGGATTCTGCCAAGAGGGTATCTGACAATGTCAGAAAAGTATTGATTAGATATATTGATTGATATGGATGCGGTAATTACATATGTCAATGGAAATGATCCTGTTTGGAAGGCTGATTATGAGAGAGCCACAAATATTCCGATAATGCAGAAGAGGTTCCGCGATTGGGGAACGCTGAAATATCTGCTTCGTGGAATAGAAGAGTATATGCCTTTTATCAAAAATGTTTACCTGGTCGTTTCGCATACTTCTCAGGTACCACAGTGGGCCGACACTTCCAATCTGAAGATTGTGCTTCACAAGGATATCATTCCGTCTGAATATCTTCCTACATTCAATGCCAACCCAATCGAGATGAATCTGCACAGGATTCCGGGATTGGATGAGGAATTTGTCTATTTCAATGATGACATGTTCCCCGTATCTCCTTGTTCTCCAGAGGATTTCTTCAAGAATGGGAAGGTTGTAAAAGGTCTTAAGAGGCATCTTTTCTCTTTCGGAATGTTCAAAAAGATCTGCCGCAATTCGGACAGTCTTGCAAGACGCGCTGCCGGATTGCGCCCTTCCTGCATATACCTCAGGCCTCAGCACACCCCTTCTCCAATGTTCAAGAGCCAGTGTGAAAAACTGTATTCTGCCTTTCCGGAAGAAATAGGGGAGACATCTTCCCACAAGACACGAACAGGAAAGGACTTGAATCAGTATCTGTTTTTGGAATATATTTATTATATGGGCTTGCTTGAGGACAGAAGAATCAGCAGCAAACACATTTCCGTTGCGATGGCTACTGAAGATTCATTAAAGGATGCTATTTTGAATTCTTCTTTCAAGATGTTGTGTATCAATGATGTACGCCTTTCTGAAGAAAAATTTGAAAGACTGCGTTCCGTAATAGTTGATTCTTTTGAAAAGAAATTCCCGAGACTGTCAAAATTTGAATTGCAATAAAGACCAAATGTCTGATAGTATGAAAAATCCTGTGATCTCGGTCGTAATACCGGTATATGGCGTAGAAAAATATATTGAAGAATTTGCTGATTCGCTCTTTTCCCAGGGATATCCTTATGTCCAATATGTATTTGTCAACGATGGTGCAAAGGATAATTCCATTGGTCTATTGAACCAGGTGATTGATTCCAGATATCCGGGTCTGAGGGAAAAAATACTTATAGTGAATAAGGAAAATGGCGGGCTTCCTGCTGCAAGGAAAACCGGAATGGATTATGTGACAGGCGATTATGTCTGCCATATGGATCCGGATGACTGGATTTCTCCTGATTCGTTGCAGAAAATGGCGGAAGTCATTGAAAGTTCTCAGCCGGATTTGCTTTACTATTATTACGCAAAGGAGTATCCAAAGCGGAGAAGTGTGAAAAAGGATATAAATTATGCTGATGATATCAGGTCATATATAAGCGATATGTACAATCATAAGGCTGCGGGTACGCTTTGCAACAAATGTGTCAAAACGAGTTTATATCGTGACAATGACATCAGTTTTCCTCCCTACAGTTATGCTGAAGATTGTTATGTGAGTTGCCAGTTGGCTGCTGCTTCACGCCGTGTGGTACAGATGGAATATGTTGTGTACCATTACCGTAAGAACAATACAACCTCGATTTCTCATCAAAACATCCGGAAAAGGAAAAAAGAATATTGTTTGAACTTTCTGGATTTGTATGAGAAGTACCGTGAAGTCCCGGAGCCGAAGAACCTGATTTCCTGCATATTTGATGATATTCTCATACAGGCCGGCTATCATTCCATTCTCTATAACTTGGATTTATTTTCCCAATTTGACTACCTGGCTGCAGGTATCAGAAAGGCTAAGATGCGTTTCGGGACGGATGTTCCCATTTTTGCTCAGTTGATAGTGAAGCTTGTTGCATTGTTCAAGTAACATGAGTTTTCAAACATTTTGTACAAATAATTGCTAATTTATTGATATTTGGGTCATTAACCTATTGTTTGTTTTGAATTTAATTTGTATATTTGTACAGTTTAAGAGAAGCAAACAATGTCACGTCCAAC
>CAMBRR010000072.1 GCA_945870315.1 uncultured Bacteroidales bacterium | reverse complement strand
CGGCCCTTCTCAGGGAGATTTTCGACCGCGAGTTTCCTCAATCCTGAAACTGAATACGAATTCATTAATCTGCTGTAAAGCTACATCAAATCGGACTATTGTATAGTAAGTTATTGAAAAACTCAGAAATCTATTGGACAATCAAATAAATTCCCTACTTTTGTAGTAACGTTATAACGTTACCAACTATGGATGCAATTACAATATATCATGGCTCGCCAAGTATTGTGACTCCAGTTTTCGGAGAGGGAAAGACCTACAACGATTACGGGCAGGGATTCTACTGCACGGAAAATCTTGAATTGGCCAAAGAATGGGCCTGTTCTCAGGACTCTGACGGGTATGCAAACCAATACATCCTGAATCAGGATGGCCTGAGTGTTCTATATCTGAATGACCCTCAATACAGCATCTTGAATTGGCTTGCCATTCTTCTCGAAAACAGGAAATTCTCCGTTGCAGAAGGACTCCCGCAGGAAGCAAAGAAATATATCATGGAACATTTTTTACCCGACTACAAATCTTATGACATCATCAAGGGATACAGGGCAGATGATTCCTATTTCTCCTATGCAAGGGATTTCATCAGCAATACTCTGTCTCTCAAAGATCTCAAGCAAGCCATGATGCTCGGAAAGCTAGGTGAACAGGTTGTTCTGAAAAGCGAACGTGCCTTCAAGGCCCTCACAAAGGGTAAGATAATTCCTGCAGATAGAAGTGAATACTATGCCAGATATTGCGAAAGAGACCGCATGGCAAGGGAAAGCTACAAGGAGATTTCCTCGCATGCATTTTCCCCAAACGATATTTATGTCATTGATCTTATCAGAGGAGGAATAAAGAATGGAGACACACGCCTATAATGAAGCATATCTTCCGTATGCCATGGAGAATCTTGCCGTGATGATGGATTGCGGCATCAACCAGTGCGGTTTTCCAGCGCAACTATTCCATCGGATGTTCCTCACCAGCAGTATCGCCACTCAAATAGAGAAAGGCAATCCGCGCTATCTTGCAGGACTCTCAGGAGCAGAGCTTGCCTGTCAAATAATAGAACTCACGACAGGAGAGTCTCCTGCAGCAATTGACGGGAAGTACATCATTTCTGCAGAATACTGGGCTGGTTGGGTTCTGGCATACTATCAGTGGAAATCCGGGAAATCCTTCCGCTTCATTAATGACAACGGTCTTAACATAGAAAAGATTATCGCACTGTATCACCCGCTGCATGAGGCGGATCTTGACAAGTTCGTCGCAGTCGCTGACAGGATTATTGAGGAGGCAGTCAGTTCGTCCGTAAGCCCCTTGAAGAAAGCGAGGGAAAACTGTGGCCTTACCCAGGAGGAGCTGGCCAGGATATCTGGAATATCACTCAGAATGATTCGAGCCTACGAGCAAAAATCTCAAGATATCTCAAAAGCAAGCTTCGCAACAGTTTCCAGATTGGAATCAGTCCTGCATGCTAAACTCGGGGAATGCTAAAATGACGTGAACGGAAAAAAGTTGACACTTTACATTTTGATCCCCTGTAAAGTGTCAACTTTTTTTAGTTTAAGTCAAACCTCTCGTTCACTGAAAATAATTTACCAAATCAGAAGTCTTTCCCACATATATAAGAATTGTCCGGGAAATCGCCCTTTCCCCGGACGAATCTTTGGATTATTTTCTAAATTTGCCATCCTGAAATGAAGAAATGAATTCAGCCTGCGCATCTCGCAAAACTTGAGTAAAGAAATTATGCAGATACTTTTGGCAAGTGCAAAGATTATGAGGGAAGGCTGCCGGTGCGGTGGCATTGCGGCAAAGCGGCCACTGTTTGAGGACGTGGCTGCCGGTTTTGCAGCGGACCTTTCACGCATGACCGTGGAAGAGATAGCAGATGCATTTTCCTGCAGCATGAAGATAGCACAGATGAACCTTGGCAGATACAAGATTTTCGGCACGGACGAAGCTGAGCTTACTCCTGCCATCTTTGCGTATTTCGGCCAGGCATACAAGCATTTGAAAGCTGACGAGCTCTCTGCTGAAGACTTGGAGTGGTCCTGCGCACATCTGTGGATTTCATCCTGCATGTATGGCCTTCTTCGTCCCTCGGACGTAATCAATCAATACCGCATGGACGGCAGTTTCATCCTGCCTTCAAGCTCAGGAGTGAAGGTCTCGGATTTCTGGAAAAGCAGACTTACCGACCTTCTGATTGAGAGCGTCCTTGCAGATGACGGAATCCTGATCTATCTAGATACGGATGAATATCGCGCACTCTTTGACTGGAAACGCGTGCTTTCAAGTATCAGGGTAATCGAGCCGGTTTTCCATGTCGCCAAAGGAGACAGGCTCACCACTCCTGCCGTATGGGCCAAGACCTGCCGTGGAGCCATGACAAGATACATAATTGAAAACAGGATTACTAATCCCGATGATATCAACTCATTCAATATCAACAGATTCCAATATGATTCATCCCTTTCGGCTCCTGACAGGCCGGTCTTTGTGAAACGATGATTTGAATAATTATCACTATAACTTGTAATAGATGGAAAGAATCCAGGCGAAGGCAGGTGCCGGCAGCAGCCATTTGGCGAATATCGCCAATCTCTGCAGGAAAGTCGCCACGACATATCTGTATGCAGGCTTCTTCTTCTCGACTATGCGGCATATGCGAGACGCGAGATAATCCGGCTTCAGACCGTTGTTCTCGTCGTTCTCTATGCTTGCGAGGGAACGTGCATAGGAAGGGTAGGCATCTGAGGCCATCTCGATATTGACGCTCTTGCGTGTCGCTGTGAATCCTGTTGAGAAATCTCCGGGTTCAATCAGGGAAACACTGACACCACTCTTCCGAAGTTCAAGTCTTAAAGCATCGCAAAATCCTTCCATCGCGAACTTGCTTGCTGAATAGGCGCCTTGGTAGGGGAGTCCGATAAGCCCGCCTATGCTACTTATGCACAATATCTTGCCGAACCCTTGTTTGCGCATTGCAGGCACTACGTGGGAAAGCCATCTGACCATTCCCATAAAATTTACATCCATCTGCTTTTGGACATCTTCAATCTTGCAGAACTCAATAGGACCACCTATCCCGATGCCTGCATTGTTGATGAATACATCTATGCGACCATCTGTCAGTTTCATCATTTGATCGAAAGCCGCTGCAATCTGAGAGTCATCCTGTACGTCAGCTTGTAGATATGTCACACCTTCCATCGGATCCACATTCCTCCTGACAGTGCCGAATACCTTATGCCCATTTGCAACCAGGGCCTGTGCAATTGCCTTACCAAATCCGGAAGACACTCCTGTTACCAAAATAATCATATACTTCAGTCTCTAAAATAATGACCGGAATCGAGGGCGTAAATATACAAAAAAATAGTATTGAGTCAATCAAGAAATAGTGGAACACAAGGCTCAACCATTATGGATGGAAAATTTACCTAGGGGATATTTACGGTACAGACGAAGTCCCAGCCTATGCAGCAGCTGCCCGGCAGAACTGCGTTGCAGATAATCCGTCCATAAAGAATGAATGATATGCAAAAGGTGGGAAAGGCAAGAAATATGTCTATCTCTTGGTTACCATAATCATAAAGGTTACGGCAACTATTGAAATTATGATGCCTGTTATGATGTTCGCTGTCAGCGCTTCTCCGAAGACCAATGTACCGACAAGAATAGCGGTGATAGGTTGTAAGCTTAGAATAGGAAGGTGCTGACTTGAAAATGATTTAGAAACTCAGCGAAAATGGCGATTTTTTGACCGTTTTCGCTGAATTTCACAGAAGTTTTTTATATATTCGCAACGGTATAAATACTATTGTAATGGCAAAAGAAACGATAATCGGAAGAAAAGCGGAGAAGGAGCTCCTCGACCGAATATTCCAATCAAAAAAGTCTGAATTCTTAGCAGTCTATGGTAGGCGGCGTGTTGGCAAATCATATCTTGTAAATGAATTCTTCCGAAACAGGGTACTGTTTTCTGTGGTTGGAACATATGTGAAGGATGAAGAGAAAGACTATGAAACATATCGCAAGTTTCAATTGTCACATTTCTATGATTCACTGATTCTTGCTGGACTGGATCCGAAGCATTCGGCACCGGACAACTGGAGGGAGGCATTTCTCCTGCTTAGGGTACTTTTGTCAGGCAAAAAGAACAGGAGAAAAGTCGTTTTCATAGATGAGCTTCCGTGGCTCGCCGGTCCGCAATCCTCAGAGTTGATTTCTGAACTGGGCTATTTCTGGAACTCCTGGGCTGACAGTCAAAGAAATATTATACTCATTGTCTGTGGATCTGCCACGAGCTGGATGTTGGATAATGTAATCCGGGACTATGGTGGCCTTCACGGACGACTGACGGAGAAAATCAAACTTCTGCCTTTCACTTTGGCTGAATGTGAACAGTTTTACAAGAGAGAGGGGTTCCATATGTCCCGATACGAGATTGCTTTGAGTTATATGGTTTTCGGAGGCGTGCCTTTCTATATGGGTAAACTTCGTAATGACCTTACTCTGACGGACAACATAGACAGACTCTTCTTTGCGGAAGATAATATTCATCAGGAGTTCAAAGATGTTTATGCCGGATTGTACTCAAGCAAAGAGAAGTATGTGGAAATTGTCAAGGCTCTCGGCCGCAAGTTCTATGGTATGACTCAGTCGGAGATAATGGAAGCTACCGGATTGAAGAGCGGAGGCACATTCTCCAAACTTTTGGATAATCTGTTTGAATCAGGGATAATACGAAAGTATCCAAGATACGGCAAGGAGCGCGTGGAGACCGTTTATCAGCTCACGGATTTCTTCTCTTTGTTCTATTTGAGATTCATTGACGGGATTCAGAACAAAAGCGGGATGTGGCATACCATCAACAGGACAGGTAAATACTATTCGTGGGCAGGGGAGACCTTCGAATTGCTGTGTGTGTCGCATCTGAAGCAGTTGCAGGAGGCACTTCACATTTATTCTGTGGACAGAAACTTCTGCCTGAGCGGGAAAACTCAGGATGGGGCCGGAGCACAGATTGACCTTGTTTTGGTGAGCGATGCCTCAAGGACGGACTATCTGTGCGAAATGAAGTTTTCTGAGAGTGTCTTTGCAATGACTGCGGAGTACAATCATAACATCAGGAGGAAAATTGCTGCTTTTGAAGAGAGCCCGCAACACGACAAGACCCACTCTATTCAGGTTGCGATGGTGGCTTCTTTCGGCCTCGCAAAAGGAGAAAATACTGATATCGTCAACCACGTGGTTTCGCTGGATGATCTGTTTGGGAGTCGGTGAGGGGGATGGGGGTGAGGCGGAAGTATTTTGCCTGGAAAGGCTCCACTCTGATTACGACATCCTCGGCCTTCTTGGCTCCCACTATCACCCCGAAGTAATTGCTGAAGTTTCAGATGCCCGTACCATGCAAACGTCATAAAAATGTTTGAGACGATAAGTAGCAGTATTTATATTAATGCTCTCATGATGTAATCCTTATTCGTGTAGTTCCATTCTTTTTTCAGCGAGATTTTCCCATTTTGTGCCGGGACGTCCGTAATTGGCGTAAGGGTAGATGCTGATTCCTCCTCGCGGAGTGAATATTCCCGTGACTTCGATGTATTTCGGATCCATCAGTTTTATCAGGTCCTTCATTATTGTATTGACGCAGTCTTCGTGGAAATCACCGTGGTTACGGAAGCTGAAAAGGTAGAGCTTGAGACTTTTGCTTTCCACCATCTTTACGTCAGGGATGTATGAAATCCTGATTTCGGCAAAGTCCGGCTGTCCGGTGATCGGACACAGACTTGTGAATTCAGGACAGTTGAAGCGCACCCAATAGTCGTTGTCCTGATGGCGGTTGACGAAAGTTTCGAGGACCTCCGGGGCATATGTGCTTTTGTATTCGGTCTTTTTGCCGAGGGCTTGAAGCTGGTCTGATTCTCTTGTTTGCATAGCTGTTATTTGTCAATTACTGTTTTTTGGGATAAAAGGTATGCCTCAAGTCCGGTGCGGCGCAGTTTGCAGGCAGGGCAGTGACCGCATCCGTCTCCCTTGATGCCGTTGTAGCATGTCAGTGTTTCGTTTCTGACAATGTCAAGCACTCCAAGGCGGTCGGCCATCTCCCAAGTCTGTGCCTTGTCAATCCACATCAGCGGAGTGTGGATAACGAACTGATTGTCCATAGCAAGGTTGAGGGTGACATTCAGAGACTTGATGAAAGAATCTCTGCAGTCCGGATAGCCGCTGAAGTCCGTCTGGGATACTCCCGTAACGATGTGCCTTATGCCTTTTTCCCTTGCATAGACTGCAGCAATGCTCAGGAAGAAAAGGTTCCTTCCTGGGACGAATGTGTTAGGATAACTGCCGGCAGGCTTTTCTTGGTCCATTTCAATTGATGTGTCAGTCAAAGAATTAGTTCCGAGTTTGCCGATGAATGAGACGTCCATGAAATGAAGGTCCACTTTTGCAAGGTCTGCAATCTTTCTTGCACATTCAATCTCTGCACTGTGTTTCTGGCCATAGCCGAATGTAATCGCATGCACCTTTGAAAAATGCTTCAATGCCCAGAACAGGCAGGTCGTGGAGTCCTGTCCACCGCTGAAAACGACCAGGGCTTGCTCGATGCTAGTGGCCCCTTCTGAATATGCATTCATATCCATATTTATTATTCTAAATCTTTAAATTTGAATGGATTATAGGAAATGTTATTGTCATATACGTCCTCTCCTTCAATCTTCTTGAGGCGCCTTACGCATAAGTTGGTAAGAGGCAGAATGACAATTTCGTAGGCTGTTTTTATTACTATCTGTGTAACCATTAGTTTTGCCATCTCTGCCATTCCAATTCCCCAGAAAGCAATAGGAAAGAAAATAAGAGAGTCCACGCCCTCACCACCGATTGTTGAAACTATTGCCCTAAGGGAGAATCCCTTTCCTTTCTGTGCTATTTTCATTTTGCTCATTATCAGTGCATTGATGGTTGAGCCGGAGATGAATGCAAGCAAAGAAGCCAGTGTAACTCTGGGTGCTAAAGAAAAAATGTAATTGAAATGGTCACCTCCATCCCAGAATGGGGATGCAGGCAGCAGTCTAACAATCTGGGCTGTTGCAACGAGGAAGAAATTCATCGCGAAGCCCATCCAGATTACAAGCCTCGATTTGCGATATCCATAGACCTCCACGAGACAGTCATTGATAATGTAGGAAACTGGAAAAATGATGACTCCTCCAGTGAGGGAGATACCAAAGGCTGTGAATAGTTTCGTTTCAAACAGATTGGATGCAATCAGGCATACGACGAATAAGATTGACATCAAGAGAAAAGGTACAGAAACACTAGCCTGTCCTTTTTTTACAGAATTATTTTCCATTCTTGTTTTTATAAGTGGTTACCAAGCACACTCCGGCCCCCGCCGGGATGGGAAGCCTTCTGACTTCGGGGCGCAAAAATAGGTATTCCTTGCCAAATTGCAAAAAAAATATTATCACATCCTGCCCTTTTTCTGTTATGGCCGGCAATCTCTACGATACTAGTTCAAACCTCGGTGGATGAGAACTGCTTCGCAGATAATCCGTCCATAAAGAATGAATGATATGCAAAAGGTGGGAAAGGCAAGAAATATGTCTATCTCTTGGTTACCATAATCATAAAGGTTACGGCAACTATTGAAATTATGATGCCTGTTATGATGTTCGCTGTCAGCGCTTCTCCGAAGACCAATGTACCGACAAGAATAGCGGTGATTGGTTCGAAAACTCCCAATACGGAAGCCTTAGTGGCTCCGATGTTTCTGGAGGCAATTGCCAAGGTCGCAGTGGATACAATCGTTGGTAGAACTGCCAGGCCGATGAGATTGATCCAGGCCATTCCTCCGTTAAGCCCCGCCACGAGTTCTGTGCCGGAAAGCAAGCATCTGGTAAAGAAGACGACGGTTCCTACAAGTAGAGCGTAGAAGGTTAGTAAGGAATTAGAGATTGAGGATATAGCCTTGCTACGGTTGATGATGACTATGAAGAGTGCATAGACAAAGGCCGATGCTATCGAGAGCCATACGCCAGTCGGATTTATCGCTTCCGAGCCTGTGCCTCCTGTCATTATCATCACCCCGGCGAATGTGGCTCCAATTGACAGCCATACCGGCCAGGAAGGAACGACCTTCAGGAAGACCATTATGATTGCCACCATTGCCGGATACAGGAATACGAGGGTAGTGGCAAGACCGGAAGCGATGTATTTGTAAGCTTCGAATAGGAAGGTGCTGCTTGCTGTATAGAGCAATCCTGACGCAAGAAGGATTCCTGCCTGTTTGAGAGTAATCTTGAAG
>CAMBRR010000071.1 GCA_945870315.1 uncultured Bacteroidales bacterium | reverse complement strand
ATCAATTATATGTTGAACCTTTACTTCAGATTCTAATTCAGTATGAAAAAGATATTTTTAGCATTATTGACTGTTTCCGTACTGTTCGGATGTTCATTGAAGGATGAATGGGGACCAGTGTTCGGACTCGGAACCGGAAGTGGTAGTGGAAGTGGCAATACTCCGGAGGAATTCGAGCCAGTCCATATGACGCCGAACATCACTATTCAGGACCTCTGCAAAACCTACAACACAGGCTCTCCACATAACATGACCGGCAACTACATCATCGAAGGCAAGGTCATCAGCACCGACCAGCCTGGTAACTTCTACAAGAGTTTCTACATCCAGGACGAGACTGCCGGCATAGAGATAAAGGTTGGCAAGAACAGCCTCTACAGCGACTATCACGAGGGGCAGACCATATATGTTAAATGCAATAACCTCTGTTTAGGAATGTACGGCTATAAGGATGGTAACTATGGAGGTCAGGGTATGGTTCAGATTGGTGCGGAGGATAAATCCGGAAAATATGAAACTTCATACATCGAATCCCAACTGATGATAGACCTTGGTATTTTCCGTGGTAAGCTTGGCGACCCTGTTGATCCTGTGGTAGTTGAAGAGTCTCAACTTCCTAGTTCAGGTGATTGTCAGAAAACCAATTCTTTTGTAGGTAAACTGGTCACTCTCAAAGGCTTGACCTATACCGACCAGGTCTTTGTCCTTCTATATCCAGATTCCAGCAGGCCTCACGAAAAGGAAGATGCGGAAAACAGGCTTTTCCTTTCTTCCGACAAGAACAATGTCAAGATTTCCAACAAGGACAACTGGAAGGTGTTTACTTGGGCTATGACAAAGCAGAACATCATCGACCACCTGAAGGCCGGAGACTGGGACAAGGCTGAAATCGGCAGCGGAAGCACGACTTTCGGACCAATTACCTCTACCGTATCCGAAACGGGAATGTTCAAAGACTGCAAGAAGGAGGATGGGTCGCTGAAGACATACAAGGAACTCCTCATCGAAAATGCAGCAGGACAGAGCGTAAGCCAGTATTTCAAGATGGGCGACACAGTTATCCAGCTGAGAACCAGCGGCTTCTGTAAGTTTGCGGATGTGAGGATTCCTGATGATGTGTTGGACGGCAGCCGCAAGGTGAACATTACCGGCGTGCTTTGTATGTATCAGGGAAGTATCCAGATGGTTGTCAATAGATTGTCTGACATAACCTATGAGGACGGTTCATCACTTTATTAATTACTAAGGAATATTAAATTCATAGACAATAAACAATGAAAAAAATCATATATTCTGCATTCTTTCTGATGACAATGGTTTCTTGCAATAAAGCCAATCCGTTCTTCCAGGAGTGGGATACTCCTTATGGAATACCTCCGTTTGATAAGATAAAGGTAGAACACTATATGCCTGCCGTGAAAGAGGGTATTGCCCGTCATCAGGCTGAAATTCAGGCGATTATTGACAATCCAGAGGCTCCTGACTTTGAAAATGTCATCGCAGCTATGGACCGCAGCGGTGCGCTTCTGGGCAAGGTGTCCGGAGTCCTGTTCAATGTCAGCGAAAGCGATGCAACAGATGCAATCAATAAGGTTGTGGAAGAGGCAATGCCGCTGGTGTCGGAGCACGGCTCTGCAATATATATGAATCCTGACCTGTTCAAGAAGGTTGAGGCTGTGTATAATGCTGACCAGAGCGGACTTACGCGAGAACAGCAGATGGTTCTGAAGAATATCTACGAAGGGTTCATCAACAACGGTATCGGCCTTGATACTGCCTCTCAGGAGCGCCTGAAGGAAATCAACAGTGAGCTTGCTTCGCTTGGTTTGACCTTTGGCAACAATCTTCTTGCAGAGAGCAATGCCTACAAGGCAGAAATCGGCTCTTCAGTTTCGAATTATTATGACGAGATGGCAACTGTAGAGGACCGTGCTCTTCGTGAAAAGATGTTCCGTCTCTATTCAAACCGCGGCAACAACGACAATGCCAATGACAACAAGGCGACTCTCCTGCGCACTATGGAACTCCGTATCGAGAAGGCGAAACTCCTTGGTTATGACACTCCTGCCGCACAGATTCTTCACGACAAGATGGCAGGCAATCCTGAGACCGTGGATAATTTCCTAAGCGGAATAATGGCTGCAGCAATGAAGCGAGCTAAGGAGGAAATGGCTGATATGCAGCTTGTTATGCAAGAGGATATCAAGAACGGCTTGCTTCCGGAAGGCTCTACCATCCAGCCTTGGGACTATATGTACTATGCCGAAAAAGTGCGCCGTGCAAGATATAACTTCGACGAGAGCGAGGCAATGCAGTATTTTCAGGTGGACAATGTAAGAAATGGCATTTTCGCCCTCGCAGGCCGTCTATACGGACTTAGCTTCGAGCCGGTTGAGGACGTTGCTCTATATAATCCTGAGGCAAAGGCCTTCAAGGTTACAGATGAGGACGGCTCTCTCATCGGAATTATCATAACTGACTACTTCTCCCGTCCGACCAAGAGAGCTGGCGCATGGATGACCAATTTTGTGGAGCAGTATGTGGATGAAACCGGAAAGATGGTTCGTCCTGTAATCGTGAATGTCTGCAATTTCAATGCTCCTTCACAGGAAAAGGCATCCCTTCTGAGTATCGACCAGGTCGAGACTGCCTTCCACGAGTTCGGACACGCCCTTCACGGCCTTCTGAGCCAGTGTACTTACAAGACGGTGAGCGGAACAGCAGTCAAACGTGATTTCGTGGAACTGCCGTCGCAGATTAACGAGAACTGGGCCTTCGAGAAAGATGTTCTTGCTACCTATGCTTTCCATTGGCAGACAGGCGAACTCATTCCGGACTCTCTCGTGGAGAAGATTTCAGCCGCATCCAACTTCAATCAGGGATTCACCCTTGGTGAACTTTGCGCAGCCAGCATCCTGGATATGAAATGGCACGAGCTTTCTTCTGTGGAAGGCGTTGATGTTGAGGAATTTGAGAAGAAGTGTTGTGAGCAGATGGGACTTGTAGAGGAGATAATCCCACGCTACAGAAGCACTTATTTCAACCATATTTTCGGAGGATCCGGTTACAGTGCAGGCTATTACAGTTACCTCTGGGCAGAAGTTCTTGACAAGGATGCTTTCGAGCTTTTTAAACAGAAGGGAGTGTTTGACAAGGAGACTGCAATGAGTTTCCGCCACAACATCCTTGAGATGGGCGGCAGTGAGGAGCCGATGACTTTGTACCGCAGGTTCCGTGGTGCGGACCCAGATGCTGGAGCATTGCTTCGCGCCCGTGGACTAGAATAGAAGAGATATTTATGGATAGAAGGGATTTTCTAAGATTGTCGGCCCTTGGCTTGGCAGGACTCGGATTGGATCCGGCCTCTCAGGTGGCTAGGGCCGCTGTTTCCTCCAGAAGGAAACGTGGAAGCAAGTACAATGTTGTCATTTTGGGCGACACGCACTATGACACTGCTCCGGACACGGTTTATCACGAGGGCTATTCAGACCCGAATCCTGTCCGTGAGGCCAATCATAGAAAGGAATTTGTCAGAAATGCAGAAATGTGGTCCGACAGATGTCCCCGTATGGTCAAGAGGGCTGCTTGCCTTGTGGATGACAGAACCTCTCTTGTGCTTCAGACAGGTGACCTCATCCAGGGAGATACCGCTTCAGTCGAGATGCATATGAAGATGCTGGACGATGCCTTTTCCTACCTGAAGGATCAGTTCGGTCCTGTGCCGCTGGTTACTGTAGCCGGTAATCACGACCTGCGTGGAAGGCTGGATGCCCAGGCCTGGGAGGGGTATAGGAAATATATGCCTGCTAGACTTTCCAAAGAACTCGGCAAGGAGATTTCCGATATAAACTTCAGTTTCCCTATGGGAGAAGATGTTTTCATTGTCGTGAATTTCACAAAGCCTGATGATGAGACGGTTGCAAGGCTTCTTCGGGAAAGTGAGGGTGCCCGTCATACCTTCGTGCTATGCCACGCTCCTTTCTTCCCGTTCGATGGACCGAAATACAACAGCTGGTTCTATCACGGCAAGGACAAGACTCCTGATGCAAGAAACCGTATGAGGGCTCTGTTTGCACAGCGCAATTCGATAGTTCTGTGCGGCCATACCCATACAACCGAACTCTTCGATTGGGAAGGGGACGGCGGAAGGCTCACCCAGATGACAATGAACAGCGTCTGGAGAAACGAAGAAATAGGAGTGTATAAGGTCCTTCAGGAAGGAGCCGAGAGCTATGGCAAGGAAAGCGGCAGTGAACTTTTCGATGAGTATCGTCCTGGAATAAAGGCATATTCCCGTTCTCTTGCTGCCGGATGCTACAAGTTGAATGTGGACGATGAACATATCAGTGTAGATTTCTATGCCGGTGACTCAACTCGTCCGAGCGCGCACTTCGTTCTGCGTTAAGGAATCGATACTATAATTTTATTACCTTTGCAGGGTTGTATAATAGATTTCGCACTTGCGAAACTTGAGTAATAGAATATTATGAAGAATTTTGTTGAAGAACTCAGATGGAGGGGAATGATCCAGGACATTATGCCCGGGACGGAGGAAAAATTGCTCGAAGGCCCGACAGCGGCCTATGTGGGAATCGATCCGACAGCGGACTCCCTCCACATAGGCCATATGGTCAGTATAATGATACTCAAGCACTTCCAGAATTGTGGCCACAAACCTTTGGCCCTCGTGGGAGGCGCTACCGGAATGATTGGAGACCCTTCTATGAAGTCCCAGGAGAGGAACTTGCTTGATGAAGAAACCCTCAGTCACAATGTCGCCTGCATTAAGGCCCAGCTTTCCAAATTCCTTGATTTCGAGTCAGATTCTCCGAACAGGGCTGAATTGGTCAATAACTACGACTGGATGAAGGGATATTCTTTCCTGGATTTTACAAGGGATATCGGTAAGCATATAACGGTCAACTATATGATGGCCAAGGACTCTGTCAAGAAACGTCTATCTTCGGAATCCCGCGAGGGAATGTCATTTACAGAATTCACCTATCAGCTTCTTCAGGGTTATGATTTCCTCTATCTCTATGAGCACAAGGGCTGTACACTGCAGATGGGCGGTGCGGATCAGTGGGGCAATATCACTACCGGAAGCGAATTAATCCGCCGCATTCTCGGCAAGGAGGCCTACGCCCTGACCTGTCCTTTGATTACCAAGGCAGATGGCGGAAAGTTCGGCAAGACCGAAAAAGGAAATATTTGGCTGGATCCTGAGCGCACTTCGCCTTATCAGTTCTATCAGTTCTGGCTCAATGTCTCCGATGCTGATGCGGAAAAGTACATCAAGATTTTCACTATGCTTTCCAAGGAGGAGATTGACGAGGCCATAGCTGCTCACACTCAGGCTCCTGAACGCAGGGAACTTCAGAAACTGCTGGCAAAAGAGGTGACCACTATGGTTCACGGCGTGCAGGAGTATGAAAAGGCTGTCGCTGCTTCTGGAATGCTTTTCGGCAATTCCACCAAGGAGGCTCTTAAGTCGTTGGATGAGAAGACTTTCCTGGATGTGTTCGGAGGTGTTCCTTCTTTTGAAGTTTCTGCTGAAAAGTTCCCTATAGGTGTCATTGACTTGCTCGCTGGAGAGACTACCGTATTCCCATCGAAAGGGGAGTGCCGCAAGATGATTCAGGCAGGAGGAGTGAGCATTGACAAGGAGAAAGTCACAGATATCAATGCCCAGATAGACTCTGAATCATTCATTGATGGAAAATACATCCTGGCGCAGAAGGGTAAGAAGAATTATTTCCTTATCAAGATACATTAATCTATGGACAAAAAATCAGGAGAAAGCACAAGACAGTTGAAGGTTGCCAAGGAAATCCAGAAGGATATGGCGGAGATAATCCGCAGCAAGGGAATGGCAGCTTTCGGCGGGGCTTTGGTTTCCGTCAGCGGCGTGAAGATTAGTCCGGACCTGTCGGTTGCCAAGATATATGTCAGCATTTTCCCTTCCGATAAGGCTCAGGGCGTGATGCAGCAACTTCAGGATGAAGTCCGCCAGTACAGAGGGGAACTTGGCGCGAGAATCGGCAAGCAGGTGAGAATCGTGCCTGAGATTGATTTCTTCCTGGACAGCTCTCTCGATTATGTTGAGCATATTGAGGAGCTCTTGAAGAAATGAGTCTTCCCTTTTTCATAGCCAGACGTTATCTTTTCGCTCGGAAGTCACACAATGTTATCAATATCATTTCGGCGATAAGTGCAATCGGTATGGCTGTGGGGACGGCTGCTCTTGTGATTTGTCTTTCAATCTATAACGGCTTCGACTCGCTTGTCATCTCGATGATGGGCAATGTCGAGGCCGATTTGTGCATCACCCCCGCAAGGGGAAAGACTTTTGTTCCCGATGGCGAGGTCTATGACTGGCTCTATGACAACCCTTCCGTCAAAAATATGTTTTGCGTGCTTCAGGAGCAGGTTTTTCTGAATTATGACGGCAAGCAGGCAATTGCCCAGGCTAAGGGTGTGGATGAATACTACTGTGACGAAACTCCGTTGAGGGACTGCATTGTGGAAGGGGAGGCCATTCTTTCAAGGGGAGATGTCCCGATGGTCTGGGTAGGAAGTGCTCTGGCCCATAAACTCGGGCTGAGTCCACGCTTTGTTTCTCCTCTTGAAATCTACTATCCATCCCGAACAAGGAAGTTGTCCCTGTCCAGTCCCATGTCTTCAGTGGAATATATAAAAGTCTGGCCATCAGCTGTTTTCGCCATTAATAAGGAGGTTGATGAGAACCTGCTGGTCCTGCCTTTGGATTCAATGCGCGAACTTCTTGAATATGACAATGAGGTTTCCGCGGTGGAAGTCAGGTTTGTGGAAGGGGTTTCAGCCAGAGAAAGACGGAATATCAAGAAGACTGCTGCCAGTCTTGCCGGAGAGTCCTTTCGTGTGAAGGATAGGTTTGAGCAAAACGAGTCGCTGTATAAGATGATGAAATATGAGAAGGCAGCCGTTTACCTGGTACTGATTTTCATCATTATTATCGTGGCTTTCAATATTTTCGGCTCGCTTTCGATGCTCATCATAGAAAAGAAGGATGATATCCGGACTTTGCGAAGCCTGGGAGCTACGGACAAGTTGATAATGAGGATATTCACTCTTGAGGGATGGGGAATTTCGCTGCTGGGTCTGTTTGCCGGTCTTGTTGTCGGAGTGTCAGTTTCTCTTTTGCAGCAGCATTTCGGTTTCGTGAAGATGCCGGGAGCGAGTTTCCTGCTTCAGGCCTATCCTGTGGTGGTGTCCGTGTGGGATTTGCTGCTGGTGTGCCTCGGAGTGGGACTGACCGGCTATATAATAGCAAGACTCCCGGTCAGGGCTTTCATTAAAAAGCAAGCGTAAATGCACCACGAATAACAATATATTTTATGAAACGTGAAATAATTACATCTGCCCAGAATCCCAAAATCAAGGAACTGATTTCTCTTCAGGAAAAATCACGAGTGAGGAAGGAAAAAGGCTTGTTCGTGGTGGAGGGAAGAAGGGAATTTGAGCATTGCCTCCAGGCCGGTTTCAAGGTCAGGACGGCATTTGTGTGTTCGGAAATAATTGATTCACAATGGATTGAGACCGTTCTTGCTGGTTCGGACTCTCTTGTGGTGGACCTTCCTGCTGCCCTGTACCAGAAGGTTGCTTATCGCTCAGGTACAGAAGGTATTGTGGCGGAAATGGAGTGTCGCCAGAGGTCTCTCGAAAGCCTTGCTCTCGGCCCGGAGCCGCTGATTGTGGTACTTGAGTCAGTTGAGAAACCTGGCAATCTCGGTGCGGTTCTCAGAAGTGCCGATGCAGCCGGAGCCGATGCTGTGATAGTGTGCGACCCTCTTACAGATTTATATAATCCCAATCTTATCCGTTCGAGCATAGGTGCGATCTTTACGGTTCCCGTTGTGACGGCATCTTCCGAAGAAACAATTAAATGGCTGAAAGATAATAATATACAAATTCTTACCGCCCAGCTTCAGGACTCGCAGTGGTATTATGACACATCTATGCTTGGTCCCACAGCCATAGTGATGGGTACAGAATCCACAGGCTTGACTCAGATCTGGCGAAATGCGGCTGATGCTCATATCAGGATTCCAATGCTTGGTCGCCTGGATTCCCTTAATGTGTCCGTTTCCGCCGCAATCCTGCTTTTTGAAGCTGTGCGTCAAAGGAACATCATCCATTGAGGGAATTTCTTATGAAAAAATTCGGACTGATTGGCGATCCTATCGCACATTCCTTGTCTCCGGCTCTTTTTCGTGCCGGATATAGTGGGAAATATCCATATGAACTCATTGAGGGTTCTTCTTTCGAGTCATCCTGGCGTCGCTTCGAAGAGGAGTTTGACGGTATCAATGTGACTGCTCCTTTCAAGGAGCTTGCTTTCGACAGGGC
>CAMBRR010000070.1 GCA_945870315.1 uncultured Bacteroidales bacterium | reverse complement strand
TAAGCAATTGATTATCAACAAAAAAGCCCTCTGCTTAATTGCAGAAGGCTGTACACCTGGTGTACATATAACTAATTGAGTATCAATAATTTATGCGGTTTTATTTTCCGATACAAAAATTCCGAAAAATATTGCCCAAAACTTCGTCGGTGGTGATGTCGCCGGTGATGGTGCCGAGGTGGTGGAGGGTTTCGCGGAGGTCCTGGGCGATCAGGTCGGTGGGGAGGGTAGTGTCCAGACCGGTGCGAACGCGGGTGAGACTCCCGAGGGCGTCAGTGAGAGCCTGGACGTGGCGCTCATTGGTGAGCAGGGTTGCATCCGTTTCTGAAAGGATGTCTTTCTGAGAGTCGGAAAGGCAGGATTTCAATGTGTCGAGCCCGAAGCCTGTCTTGGCACTTATAGGGATTATCGGCACAAAAGGCAGTTGATTCCTATATATATCATCTTTCAAAGAAAATGCTGATGGCTTGGCGACTTCATTTATAATATTTGATTTAAACCCTTTATTATCAATAAGAGAAACAATGGTGTTTTGCTTAATAACAAAGTTGTTATAGTCGCAAGAGTCCATTTTATTGAGTAAAATCACAAGTTTTTGCTCTCCAAAATCAATTTTCTCGATGATTGCTTCAAGGCTGTCGGACAAGATATCAACATCAGCAGTCATATCCATCATCGCAAGAATAACAGATGCTTGAGAAATCTTCTGCAGGGTTCGAGTGATACCAATTTTTTCAATGGTTTCCTCTGTTTGACGCAAGCCTGCCGTATCAATAAAACGGAAAAGAACACCGTCCAGAACAAGAGTTTCTTCAATGGTGTCGCGTGTAGTACCGTGTATATCTGAAACGATGGCTCTTTCCTCGCCCAGAAGTGCATTGAGCAAGGTACTCTTACCGGCATTGGTCGCACCGGCAATCGCAACCGGAACTCCGTTTTTGATAGCGTTGCCAGCCTTGAAACTATCTATCAGGCGGGAAATATGCTTCAAGGTGGAATCTACAAGAGTCTTAAGACGTGTTCTGTCAGCAAATTCAACATCTTCTTCACTGAAATCAAGCTCGAGTTCCATCAATGATACTATTTCCAGCAAAGAGGCCCTCATTGCAGACAGTTCAGAAGAAAATCCGCCTTTCAACTGATGAATGGCAATTCTGTGAGATGCAGCATTAGAAGACGCTATTACATCTGCAACTGCTTCAGCCTGAGCTAAATCCATCTTACCATTGAGAAATGCCCGCTGAGTAAATTCACCTGGAGTGGCACTGCGGACCCCCGCTTTATGCAATTGTGAGATTATTTCTGATACGATATATGATGATGCGTGGCAGGAAATCTCTACGCAATCCTCACCCGTATATGAATGTGGCGAACGAAAAACGCTCACCAAAACCTCGTCTATAACAGTCCCGGTAGAGGGATCAGAGGCAGTTCCAAATTTGATGGTATAACCTTTTGCAGAACTGATGTCACCGCTGGCACAACTGATGAAACTGTCAGCTGAGCGGAATGCATTCGGCCCGCTTACTCTTATTATTGATATCGCACCCGTACCTGGAATGGTTGCAGGGGCACAAATTGTATCATCGTTTTTCGATATGAACATAAAATCTCAGTTGATTAGGCCTGCAAATTTAGATATTTTCCGGAATTCTCTATGCAACTTATTATTTGAGGATTACTATATTTGCACGCCGAAACAATGGTATATATGAATATTGCAAGAAAACATGTCGCACTTTTTGACCTTGATGGCGTAATCCTGGATTCAGAATCAGGTTATACCGATTTTTGGAATATCATCGGTGAGAAATTCGGACTTGGAAAGAATTTCGGACTGGTAATCAAGGGGCAGACATTAGTCAAAATATTAAATGAACATTTTCCCAATCCCACTGACGCAGAATATGCATCACGCGCCATTGTGGAATATGAGAAGAATATGCCGTATGAATTCATTCCTGGAGCGGAGCAATTCATTGATTCACTTAAAAAGGAAGGGATAAGCTGCGCTATAGTAACAAGTTCCAATAAAGAAAAAATGGACAACGTGTATCTCCGTCATCCTGGATTTAAGGAGAAATTTGACCATATCCTGACAAGTGAAGATTTTAAGAAGTCGAAACCATCTCCTGAATGCTATCTTAGGGCAATGGAAATGTTTTCTGTCAAGCCGGAAGAAGCAGTAATATTTGAAGACTCAATCTGCGGATTGCAATCAGCAAAAGAGTCCGGCGCCACTGTCGTCGGACTCTCTACAACCAATTCAGCTGAAACAGTAGCTGAATATGCTGATTATGTCATTTCTGATTTTACCGGTCATTCATTCCTGGAATTCATCAGGTAGGCTGATTACATATCATCTTTGTCCATATTCTGGAGCAAAGCTTCATTAGTTCCGTATTTGTTCATCCTGTCCTGAAGAAGTTCCATAGCTTCGATGCAGTTCATATCAGATAGGAACTTACGCATAATCCAGATTCTGTTGGCAAGGGCAGGGGAGTAAAGCAAATCGTCACGCCTTGTACTTGAGAGGGTTACATCCACAGCTGGGAAGATTCTCTTATTTGACAGACGTCTGTCAAGCTGAAGTTCCATATTACCTGTTCCCTTGAATTCCTCGAAGATGACCTCATCCATCTTGGAACCAGTCTCTGTAAGAGCAGTCGCAAGAATCGTGAGCGAACCACCGTTTTCGATATTTCTGGCAGCTCCGAAAAATCTCTTCGGCTTGTGGAGAGCATTAGCGTCAACACCACCTGAAAGTACCTTTCCTGAAGCTGGCTGGACAGTGTTGTAAGCACGTGCAAGCCTTGTGATGGAATCAAGCAGGATCACCACGTCGTGACCGCATTCAACCATCCTCTTTGCTTTTTCCAGCACCATATTCGCTACCTTGACGTGTCGTTCAGCCGGTTCATCAAATGTAGATGCCACAACTTCTGCCTTAACGCTGCGCGCCATATCCGTAACCTCTTCAGGGCGCTCGTCAATCAGCAGGACAATCATATAAACCTCTGGATGATTGTCAGCAATGGCATTAGCTATCGCTTTGAGCAACATTGTTTTACCGGTTTTCGGCTGAGCAACTATAAGACCGCGCTGACCTTTTCCGATAGGGGTAAACATATCCACAATCCTGCAGGACATATCATTATGTCCGTTTCCAAGAAGATTGAATTTTTCGTCAGGGAAAAGCGGAGTGAGAAAATCGAATGGAATTCTGTCACGAATGAATTCCGGAGTCCTTCCGTTGATATATTTTACTTTTACAAGAGGGAAATACTTGTCACCTTCCTTTGGAGGCTTGATTTCTCCAGTTACTGTATCTCCTGTCTTGAGAGCGTGTGCTTTAATCTGAGCCAGAGATACATACACGTCATCTGGTGAATTCAGATAGTTATAATCTGATGAGCGGAGGAAGCCATATCCGTCCGGCATTATTTCCAGTACTCCGGTAGCTTCAACTACGCCTTCAAATTCAATTTTAGGCTGAGGAGCTGGCTGTGGCTGCTGCTGTTTGTATTTTTGTTTATGCTGATGGCCCTGCGGCTGGGATTGGGCAGGCTGACCCTGTTGCTGTGGTTGTGAAGGCTGTCCTTGCGGCTGGGATTGTGCCTGCTGACTAGGCTGATCGGACTGAGATTGTTGCTGAGACTGTTGTGCTTGCTGTCCCTGCTGAACTGGCTGATATTGCTGACTTTGCTGTGACTGCTGCCCCTGCTGAACTGGCTGAGACTGCTGTTGTTCTGTTTTTACAGGCTGTTCTGATTCAGCAGCTTCAATTTGTGCATCGGGCTTAGTCTTCTGGATTCTGGTCCTTTTCCGCTTGCCTTCCTGTGACCTTGATTCCGGCTCATCCTCTTTTTTAGGAGTTTCCTCAGTTATTATTGAGAGATTGGCCTCAGTTTCAGCGGGTTTTTCAGACTTCGGTTTCCTGCCTCTTTTCTTAGGAGACTTAACTACAGGAACCTCTTCTCCGGCGGCCTGAACTGGTTCTGCCTCTTTGGCCTCCATCCCTTTGGTCTGTGCAACCTCTTCTGCTACAGGTTTTGCCTCCTGAGTTGCTGGATTGTTTTCTTTTTCCGCTGTTTTGCGAGGTCTTCCCCTCATTTTCTTTTTCGGCTTCTCCGACTCCTGTGGTGCATTCTGGGCATTTTGAATTGCTGCTGCATCAAGAATGGCATAAACCAAATCATCTTTTTCCATACGCTTGAAACCCTTTACCCCAAGTTTTTCGGCAAGTGCTTTGAGCGTCTCCCCATCCATCGCTTTCAGCTCAAAAATTGTGTGCATAAATAATAATGTATAAAAATGATTAAAAATAATCGAATGACTAGGAATCAACACAGATTCCTGAATTGAATCGGAGGCAAAATCCACGCCTCCATCAGAAAGTTTGACAAAGATATATAAAAAATACTAATTTGCAACCCTACAGTAATAAGAAAATAATAAGTTGCGTCAGATTTGAATTAGATTTTCGAGGTCAGATTTTCACCCGAAGAAGGAGCATAGCCGTAGCTATGTGACTGATGAGGGAGGAAATATGGACCGAAAAGATTTTCAAAGATGATGCTGGTTATTATTTGAGGATTACCTAAGGCGATATTACAACAAATTATCCATATAACTGCTGCTCTTGCGGAATCTCAGCAAGTCAGCCAAGGCTGCTGCATTTGCCTGAATTCTGAAACTCCAACTCTGATACATACCTGTCGGAATCCAGGATACAGAAATGTTGAAACAATGCAGATCATAAGTCGCAGATATCTGTGTACTACTCATTTTCAACGCCATAAGGTCAAAATTCGTAGTCATATTGATGGCCATTCGTGGCGTAAGTTTTATGGTTCCGGACAAATTCAATGTCTGTGTATGGTTATGTTTCTTGATTGCCTGCCCGTTGGAGTACTGATATGTCTGTGAATAATTGTATGAATAGCTCAGACTTAACGACCAAGGGGCATTAGGATTGGTATAATAAACCCAACCTCCTGGAATATACTCACCTGTAATTGGATGATAATATATTCTCTGATAACTGTTTGCAGCACCCTTTATCTGTCCTGAGTCGGTGCCTGTAGTCTTGGTGCCATCATTTCCGTTAATCTTACCTTCCCCGGAAATGGAGTAAGAGAGGCTGAGGTTGGCCCTGGTAAGTCTGTATAGTCCCTGGTGCGCCTGGATTGCAAAGGTGTTTATCCTTCTACCTGACGGATTCTTTTCATTTACAAGTATGGCATAGGGGTCGAATGACATACTGCCACTGATACCTAGTTTATTGAAAACAGAGGTTGAGATGTTCAGGTCTAACGTACTGAGTTTCAATGAATCTGCAAGGAAATTATATCCTGTTCTGATATTTAGCTGGTCAATCAGTTTTATCTTCTTGGAACCAGTTCCGGTCGTATCCCGCAAATCTCTCACTTTAGCCTCAAAGTTGTTTCCGATGCTGAGCGAGAGGCTTCCTGTCTGTCCCTTACCAGGATATGAATTGAGCTGCCCTTCATAGATGTTGTAATCCATCGTCTTGAGATTGCCGGACTGGTCGCGGTATGTCAATGTCCGCCATCCATTGAAAGGCAATCCTTTTTCCGGACTGTAGTTTGCTGATATGGAAGGTGTTATGACGTGGCGAATAGCCTGCAGGCGATGATGGTTTCCAAATAGGAAGGTACCGTAAATCCTGGTACTCATCGATATGCTACCAGAATATGTCTGGGTAACTCCAAAAGTTCCGAATGCCTTCCCAAGGTTGGATTCCACCTGATTTGTCTCGTAGTTGTAACTCTTTTCTGTCTTCCTGAAGAACCAGTTCATTCCATATTGGACGCTAGGAGTTATATTGATATACTTCAGCAAAGTGAAACTTGGGAGTCCAATCTGGAAATTGTGCGTCATACCGTTCTGGAATTTGTCCCAGAATCCCGGTTTGTTGAACTCGGATGCCTTGAAATTGATCCTGTTCTGGAAAGCTGTGTTGTAGGCAAGTGAGAATTTTTCATAGAATTTCTCTTTTCCAACCCTGTTTTTCCTTTTGAAAGGATAGAAGCGGCTTACCGAAAATGTCAGGTTAGGCAGTGTGAATGAATATGAACTGTCCCTTGAGTTCTGGTTATGCAGCGCATTGATGGAAAGGTTGAACTTGCCGTTCCAATTCTTTGAATATGAAATGGATGAAGATATCTGGTTCTGAAGTGCCTCTTCGAGATTGTTGGAGTTGTACTTGCTATTGGAAGGGCTGGAGAAATTGACTGATGCGCTGAAAGTTGTACCAGGTCTGGCCTTGGAGTCCTGGGAGTGGTTCCACTTGACTGCAAAGTTTCTGATCTGATTGAAGTCGGTGCTCCCTTTTTCACCTGTCTGGTCGTTGGAGTAGGTGAGTGCAAAGTTACCGTTACACTTATAGTTGACCTTGTATCGGGAGTTCAAGTCCACAGCCCAGGAACCAAGTGTATATACATCAGCAGTAACTGCGATGTCAAAATAATTTCCGATTACAAAATAAAGT
The DNA here is from genome assembly GCA_945870315.1 of uncultured Bacteroidales bacterium. Classification (GTDB taxonomy): domain Bacteria; phylum Bacteroidota; class Bacteroidia; order Bacteroidales; family UBA932; genus Cryptobacteroides. The sequence continues at coordinate 1,918 of CAMBRR010000070.1, read as the reverse complement.
CCGAAATCCCTGATATAGAATCCCCTGGCAGTTTCTTCTCCGAAGGTAGGAAACAGAATGCCAGTCGCCCTGTCGGGCCTTTTGGGAATAAATCCGAACGGAAGTCCTATAGGTAACGGTACGTCTTCAATCACAGGATAAGCCGGTCCGAACACAGTCTTTTGGCTGGGTTTGGTCATCACTTTTGCAGCAGTAAGATGCAAGTAATAGTGAGGATGTTCGCAGTCACAGACAGTATATTTTCCGCCTTTGATATTTATGGAACGGTCTGGCATCATCTTTATGTTCTTGCCGTGTAGAATACCATCCTGCTCCTGAGTAACCATATTCTTGATCCTGGCCTTGTTAGTCGCAAAATTGTATCTTACTTCCTCCATCGAATATGATTTCCCTCCCTGCTCCATTACCGGTTGGCCTGTGATAACGCCCGTTGTATCCTTGGTGCCCCTTGCAAAAAGAGTCTGTGTCTGGAGGTCATACTCCATATAATCGGCAGTCAGTTTCATATTGCCATAGGTGACAGAAACATCACCATAATAATATATCATTCTCTTGCCGTTGCTGAAATCTTCTATGACAGAGTCCTTTGCTGCTGTGAAAGCAGGAGCGTCCAGAGAACTTTTCTTCAACATCGAAATGGAGTCCGCCTTAAATATTGAATCTGCGCGATGGAGGGAATCCTTGACGATACGGGCGGAATCGGACATCTCGACTACAGGTTCTGCGCTTGGAATAGGGACGGCTCCTCGATCCCTGCGGGAGCGTCTTCCGACCTGTGAGGATGCATCAAAACTAAATAGCGTCAGCAGCATTACTGCTGCAAAACACCATCTGCAAAGCGCTCCCTTCAACATTTCGTTCCTATATCGAGACATCTATTTTTTCAAAGTTTGATAATTTTCTGCAATAATATTTTTATTTTTGCAAACTGCAAAAGTATAACTAATTTCGTTCAATCGCAAATTCAGGCTACTATATGACAAATAAAATATCGCTGATGAACCTAGCCTCCATCGTCCTCATTCTAGTGTCTGCCACTTTTTTAAACCCAATGGCTGCACAACAGAAAGAAAGCGATGTTCCTGATTATATGAAGATAAAAAGAATAGTGATTGACCCTGGTCACGGAGGAAATGACTTTGGAGCAAGGGGAGAAACCTCCAGGACCAACGAAAAGGATCTCAACCTGCAGATTTCAAAGAAACTTGGAGAAAAAATCAAGGAAAAGCACCCGGACATAGAGGTGCTATATACCCGAAATGATGACAGAAGGGTTGAACTTGCGGACAGGGCGAAGTTTTCAAATGACAAGAACGCCGACCTTTTCATAGCCGTCCATATAAATTCAAGCAAGAACAAATCAGCTACCGGACCGGCGGTTTTCGTCCTGGCACGAAGAGGGGAGAAGAATAAGGAAAAAGATTACTTCGAGGATAGCCGCAAAACTGCCAAGAATGAGATGGAAGTGATTTCATATGACGAAAACAATAATGTTCATCTCCAAAAATATGACCCCCAAAACCCGGAAACCGTAATGATGAATGAACTTCAGTGGTCATTCAATCATAAGATGAGTCTTATTTTTGCGAGAGAAATCGAAAAGCAGTTCAAGAAACCTCCGTTCATTCAAAGCAATTATGCAAAAGTTCAGCAAGGAGCCTTCTATGTACTTCGACACATAGTATGCCCTTTCATTTATCTCGAACTCGGATTCATATCCAATCATAAGGAATACCTGATTTTGTCCAATCCGCAGAAACAGGACCAGATCGCTGAAATGATGGCAGAAGCCTTCACGGAGTACCGAAAAATATATGAACATTCGGATGACGAGTCGTTGATGAAAGCTTATGAGGACCTTGAGGAGCCTGTCTTCAACTCTGAAGTCAATAAGGAAAATAGTTCGGAAGTCAATGAT
>CAMBRR010000069.1 GCA_945870315.1 uncultured Bacteroidales bacterium | reverse complement strand
GGACTGCAAAGATACACCCTTTTTCCTTTCCTGCAAACTTTTTTTGAAAAATTTTTCTATTTTTATAGTTCCAAAAACATAAAATAAAGGCTGTAGAAGGCACAAATAATTGACTTCCACAGCCTTATAGCATTTATACAAATCAGGGAATCAGAATGTAAATTTCACCATTGCCTGTATTCTGTTATTATATACCCAATGAAGGCCTTCAAGGGACAAACCGCGGGCATTATATGACTTGCCATCACCATACTGGGCAGCAGTCATATTATACTCAAGACCAAGGGTAAACTTTCCTATATTATAGGTAACAGCCGGGATAATTCTGAACATTGAATTGAGATTCTTTGATCCATTCCCACTGAAATAGAAATCTGAAGCATTTGTCACACCACTGACATTTACAAAATCCTTTGTAGCTCCGAGGTTTTTGATGTAGCCACCCATAAGCATGAACTGCCATTTCTTTCCATAGCTTATAGATGCCCATGTCGATGAGGTCTGGATTGGAGCATATTCATAATGTCCGTCATCAAATTTTTCAGTAATTCCATAACCGCTCATCAAGTTCATGTGCTCACCAGCCTGGCTGAAAGTGGATTTTGCCTTTGCTTCAAATTTTCCACTCTTGTACTGAAGATAGATGAAGGGTGAGAACGTGGTGATTCTATCAGAAACCTTCACATCCACTCCATTAGAATTCTTTCCAGTCCTGCGAGGCTTGATGCTCAGCACATTGGAGCCTATTCTCGCAAGAAAGCCGTTGTCACTTTTGAATGACACGCCCAGATAACCTTCAGGAGCACAAGAATACTTTATATATTCTGCAGATGCGCCGCTCGGGCCCTGTGACAAATATTGCTGCTGCCAGATTGCCGATGCTGTAAGTATCACGTGCTTTCCGAGATTAGCATCCATCGTCACCTGAGGGGTTCTGGAGAATGGTCCGAAAGGTGCTCCGGTCTCAAGGCTGAGAACATGAGGCTGGTCAGCGGCCATTGGGTGCCAGGCCTGTCCGATCTTCAAAGAAACAGCAGCCTTGGCTTCGCCCGACATCGGAAGTTCCTTCCAGCCTATGGTCACATAGGCCTGACGCAGTCTCAACTGGGCCGTTCCATTGATTTTTGACGATGTTGCGCTTGATGAAAGTCCCGAATAAAAGTCAGCCTCAATCTTTGCTCCGAAACTGGTGGAACCGACTTGATATCCGCTTACATCTACACCCACACGTGAAGTCAGCGCCAGGAAACGGAAAGATGGCATCGCATTGAGATCGTCGCCAATTTCATTCAACTTCTTGTCTTTCGGCAAATAATAGAACAGGTCACCTGTGCCGGCAGTACTTTCGCGAGTATCGAATGCAAAGAAGTTTCTGATGAAGCCATAGAATTTGAAATGAGACTGGAGGTGCTCCTTCACTGGAGATGTCTCTTTTGCTTCTTTCTTTGCACCGAATGAAGGTACAGCAAGAAGAAGTGAAAGTGCAATTACAATTGTTTTCTTCATGTCAAATAATTTAGATTTTGGTACACTTATTCGTTAAAAGCCGATAAAAATCAGCATTAGATATCCGAGGGTAAGCCCGATTACACCCATAATGATACCCACGGTAGTCATCTGTTTTGTAGTAATCATTCCGGTTGAGTGAGCAAGGGCATTAGGCGGCGTACTGACAGGCAGGCACATCGCAACTGAAGCAGCTATTGCAACACCGATAATCATTGCAGGGACTCCTCCGAGTGCCTCAAATGATGGAATGCCCTTCATTGCGGTCCCGACAACTATAAGAATCGGAACAACCAGATTTGCAGAAGCGGAGTTGGAAATGAAGTTTGAAAGGAAGTAGCAGATAAGGCCGCCGACAATCATCACAACTATTGCATTCCACTCTGTAAAAGGAATATGTTTGATAAGGTTTGCTGCAAGACCTGTCTGATTGAGTGCCGTTCCGAGGGCAAAGCCGCCTGCAACCATCCAGAGGACAGACCAATTGATTTGGTCAAGCTCACGAGCCTTCAAGATACCTGTAGCAGAGAAGACTGCAAACGGAATCATAGCAACGATATTTGAATTGATCTTGAAAACTCCCTCAAACACCCAAAGGAAGATTGTAATGGCAAAGGTCACCCAAACTACATATTTCTGGAATGGAGTAGCCTTGATATCACCTGATTCTATCTTCAGTTCAATGGTTTTTGCTTTGAATGGATACATTTTCATAAGAATGAGCCAGGCGATAAGCAGCATTACAAGAACAAAAGGTACCATCCTGATCATCCAGTCAAGGAAGTTGATTTCAAAGCCGGCCTCATTGAGGGCTCCTAGGGCAATCGCATTAGGAGGGGTTCCGATAGGGGTACCCATACCTCCGATATTTGCGGCAATCGGAATGGCAAGAGCCAGGGAAATTCTTCCGCCTCCGTCTTTAGGCAAGGTAGCGAGGACAGGCGTAAGGAAAGTAAGCATCATTGCAGCTGTAGCCGTGTTACTCATAAACATTGAAAAAAAGCCGATGACAAGAAGCACACCGAGAAGAACTGTCTTTGGATTCTTTCCAAATGGCTTGAGCATCACTTTTGCCAGCTGGACATCCAGACCGACCTTGGTAGCCGCGAATGCAAGCACGAAACCGCCAAGGAAAAGCATGATGACCGGATCGGCAAAAGAAGCCATAATATCCTTATAATGAGTAAGACTGCCTATGTTTTCCTTGTTTATCAGGAATGCAAGTCCCTTGTTGGATGTAGTCAGAAGAATTGAGACAATGGCGACAACCGATGTAGTCCAGGTCGGAATAACTTCCAGAATCCACATCAAAGCAGTGAAAACGAATATCGCAATTACTCTCTGCTGAGTCAAAGTGAAAATCGGTTCAGAAGTCTGAGAATCTACGCCAAAAAAGGAAGTCGGAACCAAAGCGATTGCAAATGTAATTAGACAAACGACAAGAAATGAAACGCATCTCTTGACATTCATAGGATGTCCCAAGAATGAAAAATATGCCATAATTATGTGTCAGTTTTATAAATTAACCCTCAAAGTTGAATAAAATATTTATAAAAAACAAAGATATGAGGAACTAAAAAAGGATGGGTGAACATTCGTACACCCATCCCAATTTAGAGCTTGAGAAAACTCAAGCATTGACATACATATTATATAAGACCGTTCGAACCCAGGAATATCAACATAATGTATCCTAGCGCAAGACCGACAACTCCCATTATGATACCGGTACGGGCCATATCTTTCTGCTCTATCATTCCGGTTGAATGGGCAATCGCATTCGGTGGTGTGGATATTGGGAGCACCATACCAAGGGACGATCCGATAGCAACTCCTATGAGCAGGGTTGAAACACCGCCAAGTGGCGCAAGGTTTCCGCTTACGCTGATTCCGACAGCTGCAAGAATCGGAACCAAGAGGGCTGCGGTTGCAGTATGGGATATAAAGTTGGCCATAGCGTAGCAGATGAGACCGGAACCGACTACCATAACTACTGCAGGCCAGTTGCTGAACGGTATTGCATTGATCAGAGTCTTGGCAAGACCGGTTTCCTGAAGGGCGACGCCAAGGGCGAAACCTCCTGCAACCATCCACAGAACGCTCCAGTTAATCTCCTCAAGGTCACGTTTTGTCAACACGCCTGTAATTGCAAACACACCCACAGGCAGCATTGCAACTACATTTGAATTGACTCCCGTCTTCTTGTCAAGAACCCACAAAAGGACAGTGACAGCGAATGTTACATATACTACAATAGACCTCCAATCTTTCTTGATCTCACCCTGGATGTTCAACTCAATGGATTTTGCCTTGAACGGGAACATCTTCAAAAGCAAGAACCAGGCAATCAGAAGAAGCACAATTGTGAAAGGAAGCATAAATGCCATCCATTCGCCGAAACCGATGTTCATATTCAAGCCTGCAGGATCATTGAGATATTTCAAGGCAATTGCGTTCGGAGGAGTTCCGATAGGGGTACCCATACCTCCCACATTGGATGCAATCGGGATTGCCAAAGCAAGGGCAGTCTTACCTTTTCCGTCAGCAGGAAGAGACTTGAGGACAGGTCCGAGGAAAGTGAGCATCATTGCAGCTGTTGCAGTGTTGCTGAGGAACATCGAGAACACTCCTGTAACAAGGATGAAACCAAGGAGAACCCATTGCGGTTTCTTGCCGAAAGGCTTGAGCATCACTCTTGCAAGGAAAAGGTCGAGTCCGCTCTTCGATGCCGCAATCGCGAGGACGAAACCTCCGATGAACAGTATAATGATAGGATCGGCAAAGCAATGAAGCAGAGACTTATAACTCGTCTGAGCGCCAAGAAGGTCGCCTCCTTTTTCAAAGAAAACCAAACTGCTGTCAGATGTCGTGAACAGAAGCAGTACAACCACCATTACAGAAGTTGTCCAGGCTGGGACAGCCTCAAAGAGCCACATCAGGGTAGCAAAAAGGAAAATTGCCAATGTTCTTTTCTGAATAATGGTCATTCCATCAATCCAGGATTCCACAGGAAGGCACCAAACCGTAAGGGCAACAGCCATAGCTACGATGATGCGGATTACCCTTGAAACGAACTTTTTGTCGTCAACCCTGTGAGCTTTTTTCCACTCGTGATATGCCTCAACAAGATGATAACCGAAGAAATTCTTATACATATCTATTATTAGTTTTACTTATAACTACTATCGGTTTTGCAAATAGGGCGCAAAGATAATCTTAATTTGCAGAAAATCAAAACACAGGGAAACTAAAAAGACACCGGCCAAAAACAGACATAGGTTTAGCCGGCGTCTTCTCATTCAGACTATTCTATAAATATGTATCAGAATTAGATAATTCCCTGCTCCAGCATTGCCTTGGCAACCTTCATAAAGCCTGCGATGTTGGCGCCTTTGACATAGTTGATGTAGCCATCGCTCTGAGTACCATATTGAACACAAGCCTCGTGGATGGAGGACATTATCTGATGGAGCTTCTCATCGACTTCCGCTGCGGTCCAGCTTATATGCATAGCATTCTGAGTCATTTCAAGACCTGATGTAGCAACTCCACCTGCATTCACAGCCTTGCCGGGAGCGAACATTATGCCGGCCTTCTGGAATGCCGAAATCGCCTCCGGAGTACATCCCATATTGGAAACCTCAGCGCAGAGCCAAGTTCCGTTTGCAAGGAGTTCCTCTGCATCAGCGCCTGTAAGTTCATTCTGGAAAGCGCAAGGCATTGCGATGTCGCACTTGATGCTCCAGGCTTTCTTTCCCGGATAGAATGTTGCTGAAGGGAATTTCTGAGCAAAAGGAGCCACGACATCATTGTTGGATGCCCTGAGTTCAAGCATATATGCAATCTTCTCCGCATTCATTCCTTCCGGATCATAGATTGCTCCGTCAGGACCTGAAATTGCAATCACCTTGGCTCCCAGCTGAGTAGCCTTCTTGGCTGCACCCCAGGCAACATTGCCGAAACCAGAAAGAGCCACTGTCTTGCCTGCAATCTCCTTGCCCTGCATCTTGAGCATATGCTGAACGAAATAAACCGCACCGAAACCTGTAGCCTCAGGACGGAGGATGGAACCGCCCCAAGTCATTCCCTTGCCTGTAAGCACTCCTGTGTTGTACTGCTGGGCAAGTTTGCGGTACATACCGTCCAGGAAGCCGATTTCTCTTCCGCCGACTCCGATATCACCTGCAGGAACATCCTGGTCTGGGCCAATTACTCTCCAGAGTTCGAGCATAAAGGCCTGGCAGAAACGCATAATCTCGGCATCTGATTTTCCTTTCGGGTTGAAGTCTGAACCGCCTTTCGCGCCACCCATAGGGAGTGTTGTGAGAGCGTTTTTGAATGTTTGTTCAAAACCAAGGAACTTGAGGATCGAAGGATTGACCGAAGGGTGGAACCTCAAGCCTCCTTTATATGGGCCGATGGCTGAGTTGAACTGGATTCTGTAGCCGGTATTGGTCTGAATCTCACCATTGTCATCAACCCAAGTCACCTTGAAGGTGAGAATGCGCTCAGGTTCAACGATTCTTTCAACAATCTTAGCAGCTTCGAATTCAGGATGCTGGTTATAAACATCTTCAATTGATTCCAGCACTTCGCGCACTGCCTGAAGATACTCCTTTTCAGTAGGATACTTGGCCTGAAGATTGGCCATTATTTTTTCTGTATTCATTATTAGTATGTTTAGTGTTGTGTCATTTCACTTCCCAAGTGGAACCGCTACGAAGCAGGTCGTCAACACACTGAATCTTGGACTTGGCCTTGACCTGCTCCACCTGGTCACGTACACCGTCGTCATAGGTAACGTCCTTGACATCACGGATAACTCCCAAGGCAACCGGATAATCAGGATATTTCATATCCGCAAGCATCATATGAATCCCGACATTGTCTGAATGGGCATCGTGAACGAGAATATCGTCCTCAGTCACCCCATTCTCCCCTATCGTAACCACTCTCAAACCCATTCCGTCAAGGACTAGTCCCTTGTCACGGTTCTTTCCGAAAATCATCTTCTCTCCGTGACGCAGGATAATGGTTCTGTCAGCACGCACTTCTCTGTCAGCGATGAGTTTGTGTGCTCCATCATTGAATATCACGCAGTTAGTCAACATTTCCATAACGGAACAACCATCGTGCTTGGCTGCTGCAAGCATAATTTCCTCGTTGAGTTTCAATTCGGAGTCCAGACTGCGGGCGAAAAAAGTACCTTTTGCTCCAAGTACCAGACTGCCTGGATTGAACGGATGTTCAACCGTTCCATATGGAGATGTCTTCGTTATCGCGCCAAACTTGGATGTCGGGGAATACTGTCCCTTGGTCAAGCCATAAATCTGGTTGTTGAAGAGGATGATATTGATGTCCACATTCCTTCTGATGGCGTGGATGAAATGGTTGCCGCCGATAGCGAGCGCATCTCCATCACCACAGGCCTGCCATACCGTAAGGTCCGGATTGGCCACCTTTATGCCGGTTGAGATGGCTGTCGCCCTTCCGTGAATGCTGTGGAAACCGTAGGTATTCATATAATATGGCAACCTGGAGGAGCAACCGATTCCCGATACTATCACATATCTCTCCTTATTGTATCCCAGGGCTTCGGTCACATCCGGAAGCGCCCTCTGCAGCGCGGCGAGGACACCGTGGTCGCCACATCCTGGGCACCATCTTACTTCCTGGTCGCTTTTGAATTCTTTGAATGTATATCTTGGCATTGTCTTCGAGATTAAATCAGATTGTCTTTGATTGCCGTCATTATTTCCTGAACCAGGAATGGCTGCCCCTGGACCTTGTTATATTGCCTGTACTGGAATTGAGGCAATCTTGCGCGGAGATAATTGACGAAATGCCCGCTGTTAAGTTCGCACACAAGGATTCTTTCGAAGCGGGAGAACACTTCTGCTGTATTCTGAGGGAGCGGAAGGATATAGTCAAAATGTGCGAGTGAGACATCCATACCCTCCTGAATAGCTTGCTGGACAGCAGAAACAAGATGACCATAGGTACCGCCCCAGCCGACCACCAGCAGTTTTCCGGACTCCTTGCCAATCACCTCCTGAAGAGGAATGTCCTTAGCCACCATCTCCACCTTCATCGCTCTTTCATGAACCATAACAGCATGATTCTGAGGGTCGGAAGACAGGACTCCTTCGTGGTTTTTCTCCAGACCGCCTACACGATGTTCACAGTCCGCCATCCCCGGAACAGCCCATTTGCGGACAAAGGTCTCAGGGTCGCGCTCATATGGATTGTACTTGGTATTAGGCTGCACGAAAGGAGGTACGATCTTCGGATAATCCTTCATTGACGGGATGAGCCAAGGCTCGCTTCCATTGCCGAGGAAGCCCTCCGAAAGCAGAAGGACCGGGGTCATATGTTCAAGGGCAATTTTAGCCGCATAGAAGGCTGCATCAAAACATCCGGCAGGAGAATGAGCGGCCATCACTACCATAGGGCACTCTCCGTTGCGGCCATAAAGAGCCTGATTGAGGTCGGTCTGCTCAGTTTTGGTAGGGATTCCGGTGGAAGGGCCAGCACGCTGGACATCGATGACAACAAGTGGAAGTTCCGTCATTACAGCCAATCCGAGAGCCTCGCTCTTGAGGGAAAGTCCCGGACCGGAAGTAGTGGTTACCGCCAGATTGCCTGCGAAGGCCGCACCTATTGCTGTACATACGCCCGCAATTTCGTCTTCAGCTTGTAAGGTTTTGGCTCCAAGACTTTTATGAATAGCCAATTCTTCAAGGATATTCGTTGCAGGAGTAATTGGATAGGACCCGCAGAAGAGTGGCAGACCTGATTTTTCAGATGCTGCCAGGAGTCCCCATGCAGTTGCCTGATTTCCAGTTATGTTCCTATACAGGCCTTTCTTCTGATTGGCCGGTTCCACTGTGTAGGTATTCGGGATAGCCTGGATATTTGCAGCATAGTTGTATCCATCCTTGAGAACCTTCTTGTTCGGTTCGATGAATTCAGGATGCTTCTTAGCAAATTTCTTCTCAAGATAACTGAAGATATATTCCATCGGGCGGTTGTAGATATAGCAAGCCATTCCGAGGGTGAACATATTCTTGCATTTGAGAATGGTCTTC
>CAMBRR010000068.1 GCA_945870315.1 uncultured Bacteroidales bacterium | reverse complement strand
CCGCGCCAGGACATCCTTGCCGGTACCGTTCTCGCCGGTAATGAGCACCGTGGCAGCCGTGCCATTCCTTCGGCCTGGGAGGTTGGACGGTACCGGCTGCTGGCCAAGCCGCTGCTTGATGTACCGGGGAAAGGAAAGCATCCCGGCCGCCTGAAGAATTACCTGACTGACAAGGTATGCGGCAGCGGCGACGTTCTTATCGTCGTGCCCAATTATGCTTCTGTCTGGGGCAGGACCTGGAGGAATACCAGATCCACGCGAAGTTTGTCCTGTTGGATACCGTTACCTGCTGCCGAAGCCAGGAACAGGAGTATTCTACTTGTCTGCGAGCCACGGGAGGGATTCCCACATCTGGACAGTAGCGGGGATGTCAATCTTGCTCTTGGTGTGGGCCAGGTAGCAGTTGTCCCTCCAGTTATAGACAGCTGACGGCTCACGTCCAACCAACCGGCAAATTCTGAGAAATTGCAGGATTCCTTGCGGGTGGCGATGTCCGCCATAGCCCTTCCATTAGAAGATTTCACCGTTCCAGAGCATCTTCAGGAAATCGTCCACATAGATGAGTTCGATGTCTCCGGAAGGCCTTGTTATCGGGTCAAGAGAGACCAGAATCAGCCGGCAGTCAGGATGCTCTTCCTTGAAAGCCTTAAGCCCGTTCTTGTGACGGGTCTTCACTTCCTCACTGGATTTAATCTCGATTGCAACTTTTGCGTCTCCGATAATGGCATCCACTTCCTGGTTATTATAGGTGTGCCAGTAGGAAATCTTCTCTCGGCGGCGGTAATACCCACGATAGGCTATTAATTCCTGCATCACGAAGTGCTCGAAGGCGTGCCCGTAATCATCGGAACCGCGCCTCAGGTTATGCCTGCCCATCAGGTAGTTGGTCAGTCCAACGTCAAAATAGTAGAACTTGGGAGCCTGGACCACCTTCCTTTTGACCACTTTCGTGTATGCCGGAATCTCGTATCCCATCAAAGTGTCCTTCAGTATCTGATAGTAGGCCTTGACGGTCTTTGCCGCAACGCCACAGTCGCTGGCGATGTTGGAATAATTGATCATCTCACCATCTGAAATGGCGGCAGCCTCCATAAACTGCTCAAAAGCCTCGACATCCTGGACAGCAGCCTCGTCCCGGATTTCCTCCCGGAGATACACTTCCACGTATCCTTCTAGACGGTCCGTGGCATCATCAACCATATAATGACGGGGAATCATGCCGTTCTGGACAGCCTTGTCTATCTGGAAGTCCGTGACCTCCTTCCAGACCAACGGGAAGAGAGTTCTGGGATTGGCCCGGCCACCAAGGGTGTTGGCCCCGGATTTCTTGAGTTTCCGGGCGCTTGACCCGCTGAGGATGAAATGAAGCCCGCGGTTGACCATCAGCCAATGAACCGCATCCAGCAGTTCCGGTACTTTCTGGATCTCGTCGACGATTACCAACGTTCCTGCCGGTTTTGCCAGTAGGGCTTGCCTGAAGGAGTCGGGATTGCGCTTGAACGCCTTACGGACCGTATCAATCAGAAGGTCATAATAAATCGCATCCGGGAAACGCTCCTGCAGGAGGGTGGATTTACCTACCTGGCGTGCCCCAAAGAGGAACATTCCTTCATCCAGCTGGGTCTCTATATCGAAGATTCGCTTGTACATGTTTCATTAGAATTTAAGGAAGTCAAGTCCGATTTTCCTATGAAAATAGGGAATACGGGTGCAAATTTAATAAAGTTCATTGAAATAACAAGTACCCGTCTGGCATCTGTGGAGGGATACCGCTGGAGAGGGCGAAGCAGTTCATCTTGATGGGAAGGCGGTCCACAAACTACGCCAGCGCTACTTGCGCTGATTTTTTTTGATTCCGAACACTGCCCATCGGACAAGAGGGATGCGGCTGAGAACTTCGTAAAGTGCAATGCTCAGCAGCGGCACGCTCACAAGCAATATCAGGTATATCCATACCGGAGCCATCGCAGTCTTCTTAAGGAAAGTAGCCAAGACCACCAGCGGCAGATAGTGGATGACATATATGCCGAAACTGCGTTTTGCCATAAAGCTGCTGAACTTGCAGTCTTTGTTGAAATACCTCGCGAAAACGACCATAAGACAAACGGAACCGATGCTGGCAAACAGCATAGTGCTCCAATGCTGCTGCACCATTCCGCCAGTATAGTTCTGCGGGAACCAATGCCAGGTATAGAGCACTGCCATCAGCACAAACAGTACGGCTGCATATGGCGCCAAGCCTTTGGCACGGTCCAGAACCTTGTCCTGGGAGAACACGAAATAGCCGAAAAGGAATGGGACAATATAGAACGGAATGCGGTACAGGCCCATCAGCGGCGCATCGTACGAGGTAAGCAGCGAGCCGCCCCAGCACAGAAGGAAGAACGCAGCAAGCATCATCACGGCTCCCACAGGGTTGGAGAGCGCATTGCCGCAAAGATTATAGAACTTATCCCGCGAATCCAGCTTATGTACAAGCAGCAGAATCAGCGAATACAGCCAGAGCAGCTGAATGAACCACAGAGGGCCTATGCCGGACAGAACAAATATGAAATAGCGCACGAAGGCCGGAAGCTGAGCCAGCTCACCCATTCCAGCTTGGGCATTGAAATAGCCCACAATCCACTGAAGCACGAACAGGCCTATAGTGGAAGGCACCAGCAGTTTCAAAGTCCTTGAGCGCCACCACTCCTTAGCCGGCTTGTTTTCCAGGGCCCAGCGGGAAGACATTCCGGCAAGCAGGAACGGCAGAGCCATAAACCAAGGGTAAAGAACATATTCAATTGCATCCTGAGGCTGATTTTCACAGAATGGAGCAAGCCCGCCGAAGGCACCGACCGAATTGAAAATGTAGAAGCAATGGTAAATCACCACGAGAAGCACCGTCACCCAGCGCAGATTGTCAACCCAAACGCGTCTCATTTCTGCAGGCCCTCCATCATTTCTCCAACAAGAGAGGAGAATATTTCTGTTTTTACCAGAGCCATACCGTTGGCATCGCCCATAACGAGAAGGGCATCACCGCTTTCAAGTCCATAGACCTTGCGGGCGTCCTTCGGAATCACTATCTGGCCTTTGTCACCTATTTTGACAACGCCGAAAATGTACTTGCCGTCTTTTTCTTGCATAGTATGAAAAGTTAGAAATTTCCCACAAATATAACTATTCTAATCAATCGGGCAAAAAATATAAGGATAATGTGTTTACAAATCAGTAAATCGCAATAATAGTGGTATATTTGGAGTCCTATGAAGGATTTGAGACTTGACAACTTTATGAAATATGCCGCCCCCTCGATAATTCGCAGGGGCAGGGAGTATTGGGAGCAAGGACGCGTAGATTTGCCGGAAAGCGAAGGTCCTGAATATGTGGCCACCGTACACGGCACACAGGACTACACGACAAAAGCAGTTGTTAAAGGGAACGAGATAGAAAGGTTCAGCTGCAACTGTCCATATTCCGGCACTATGTGCAAGCACGAAGTGGCCCTGCTTCTGGAGTTGAAAGAAAGATACCTCAAGACTCAGGAAACAGAAGCCCCCGTTGTCGCTGTTCCAGACAAGGATTCGGGCTTCAAGTTGGGCAACAACAGTCTCACAGAAAGGGAACTCTTCCTCTGCTGTGTGCTGATTTTTGATAATGACAAACTTACTTCTCTCCCCTTTTATCCCATTCCCTTCTTTGAGAACTTCAAATTCACTGCTGAGGAAAGAAGTAAATTATTGTCATCTCTTATAAATAAGGATATAGTCTATTCAGCGCCGAAGTATTGGCATGAAACGGTATACCGAGTGCCTACACCACTATACTATTTCTTTCTGAAAGAGTTGGTTCTCAAGCATCCGGATTGGCTGAAATTCATGGAAAGCAAGTTTTCCCGCAATGACTCTGTCAAGTACATCCTCGAAATCACAGAAGTTCTGAACAGGAAACGCAAAAAGCTTTCAAACAGCAGGTCGTATTATTCTTTCTATGATGACCCTGAGATAATCAATTCTTTTGTGAAAGCCATAGTGCTGATGGAGAATCCTGATAAAGTGATTTCTCTTATCGAGCGGGATGTTCTTTATTGGAATCTTAATGAGCTTGCTTCCTCCACCATTGAAGGCGAGACTATCTCCTGGCTTGACCAAATTCTATCCTTCCTTGATAGATTGGAACCCAAAGATGACAGTTGGCATATATGCTACCAGCACCTGACTCTGGAGTGGTTTCTTGCCAGAGGTTCCCTGCTGCCTCAACCAGATACCAAAAAGCTCAGTTCTTTCGCATATTATCTGAAAGCCATCATTTCGCTCTATGAAGGGCACACTGACGAAGCGATTGCATCCTTCCAGAAGGGCATATCCCTTGCCAAAAAGAAAGATTTCAAATATATACCGTCAGAGCTTTTGCCTGCACTTCTATATACCATTGCTTTGGGAACAAGAAGAAGCCCAAGCGATCTGGAGCATCTGAGAAAAATTTTGGACACCAGAAAAGTGGGTACTAATTATGAATATGCTCCGGTTTTCGCGCTTGTCAACTTCTTTCAGTCAAACAGGCAGCCCAAAGGATTGGATACTCTGCGTGAAGTAGTCTCCAGCAAAGCATATCCAGACCTTTGCAAAAGCATTGCGGCCCTGTTGCTCGCCTATTTCAACGAGGAAACCAGCGTAAAGAATCCAGGCGCCGCGGCAGCCGTGCTTCAGTGCGAACTTTCCGCTTACGGCTTAAGCGATAATGGGCCTTGGCCTTATGAGCCTGTGCTTGGCAGAATAAAACTTGCCGAGCCTTGGGAAATGGAACTGCAGGAACTCATTTATAATGCCAGGAGCCACTCAGGGATAAGCGCAAAAGACAATGATGGCCGGCTGGTTTACCATGCCTCAAGATACTACAGCGAGTATGTAATAGCAGCTATCAAGCAGCAGCGCCGCCTGAAAAGCGGTGATTGGAGCAAAGGAACAATAGTCAGTTCTCAGAAGTATTTCTCTGAAGAACCTGCTATGGACGCCGTTGACAAAAAGATTCACAACAATTGGAAGGTCGGAATGAACAGGAATATGTATTCCTACGACTTCCCTTCCATCAATCTGATAGTGCCGTTTCTGAAAGGGACTGACAAATTGTTGCTGAACGATAGAGTGGTAAATATCCGGGAAGAAATCCCATATATCTACACACAGCGTGAAAATGGCAGGATATACTTGAAATCGAATATCCCTCTTGATGCGCAGGAATACGACAACATTCTGCTCAATACAAAGAAAAGCCACGATTGGGTATATTACACCATTTCAAGTCAGGCTATGGAACTGGTGCGCAGGATAATTGAACTGAAGAGTGTGCCGGATAAGGCTGAGCCTATGCTTGAACAATTGTTCGAAGCCCTCAAGGGTCAAGTGGAGGTCCACTCTGAAATATCAGGTGCAATTGAAGTTGAAAAAATGGACAGCCGCGAGCTGCTTACCCTTCGTATCACTCCAGAAAGCGGCACTTATGCTGCCACAATATTTTTCAGGCCACTGAAAGATGGCAACTTCATCTGTTTTCCAGGTTCAGGCGAGCCGACAATACTTGATACAATAGGCGGAAAACGTGTTGAAGTCACCCGCAAGCTGAAAAACGAGAAAAAGAATCTGGATTTCCTCAACAGACTGATACACGGGCGTCTTCACACAGCTGAATTCAGCATAAGCTGTCCGTCCGTTGCTCTCAATCTCGTACAGATGCTGGAATTGATGGAAATCAAACGGGAGCAAGCTGATTTGTTTGAGATTGAATGGCCGGAAGGAGTTCCACTCAGGGTTACTGATGCCGATCCTCAGAAATGGAGCATCTCGGCCACTCCGACAGGCGGATGGTTCGAATTGGAAGGCAAGATTCCACTCACGGACGAGCATATCGTTTCGATGTCCAAACTCCTTTCCCTGTTCCGGGAAAGCGATGGAAGGTACATCAGATTGGGAGAAGACCAGTTCCTGCGTTTGAGCGACTCACTGCGCAAACAGCTTAAACGCATAGATTCCATCTCTCAGAACCAGGGCGGCAAACTTGTAGTCAGCGGTATTGCCTTGGCTGTTAGCGGTGATTCCCTTCGGGGTGATATGGACATTGAAGAGCCGGAAGTTCTGCTGCAGATGAGACAGCGGATCAAAGAAAGCGAACAGCTTGATATTCAATTACCTATGGACCTGAACGGAAGCCTTCGCGACTATCAGGAAGATGGCGTACGCTGGATGCTGCGGATGAGCTCCTGGGGTGCGGGAGTATGCCTTGCCGACGATATGGGTCTGGGAAAAACGATTCAGACGATTACCGTGATGCTCAGCCGCAGGAATGAAGGCGCACAAATGGTAGTGGCACCTGCCTCTGTCGTGGGAAACTGGAAACGGGAAATCAACCGTTTTGCACCTTCACTGAATGTTACGATGCTCAATGAAGTGGCTCTTGCGGACAGAAAAGCAAGTATTTCTTCCCTGTCCAAAAGTGATGTTCTTGTGCTGACTTATGGTTTGCTTGTCACTGAATGCGAAGCCCTATGCGGGCGTGAGTGGGCAAGCGTATGCCTGGATGAAGCCCATACTATCAAGAACCGCGACACCAAGTCCTCCGCTGCTGCTATGCAGTTGAAAGCCTCGTGCCGTATCATCCTTACCGGTACTCCTATCCAGAACCATCTGGGTGAGTTGTGGAACCTGATACAATTCATCAATCCGGGCCTTCTTGGTTCGTATGAGCATTTCAACGAGAAATATATCCAGCCTATTGCTGCCGGACAGCAGGGACAGCACACCCAGCTTAAGCGCTTGATTGCTCCTTTCATTCTACGTAGGACTAAGCAGGAAGTGGCACGGGAACTCCCTGACAAAGAAGACATTATTGTTCCGGTAACCCTTTCCGAAGAGGAAATGTCCGTTTATGAAGTGCTCAGACGCGAAGCTAAGGCCGAACTGGAATCAGCCTCAAGTTTGAGCGTCAACGCTCTGGCTATGATTACCAAATTGCGCGAAGCCGCCTGCTCCGCAACTTTGGTGGAAAAGGGACTTCACATTGCGTCAAGCAAGTTGACTGTTATGATGGATAAACTGCTCCAGATTCTCGAACAGGGAAACAGAGTCCTGATATTCAGTCAGTTTACTTCATATCTTGATATGGCCTGCGAGGCTTTGAACGAAGCTGGCATTAAGGATTATTTCTAC
Source organism: uncultured Bacteroidales bacterium (assembly GCA_945870315.1). GTDB lineage: Bacteria > Bacteroidota > Bacteroidia > Bacteroidales > UBA932 > Cryptobacteroides. The sequence continues at coordinate 1,585 of CAMBRR010000068.1, read as the reverse complement.
CTGACAGGCTCTACTGCTGTACGCAAGCGCCAGTCTATGGTTGAAGAGTTCCAGGCCGGGACAAACAGAGTTTTCCTGATTTCACTAAAGGCAGGAGGACTGGGTCTTAACCTTACCGGGGCCAATTATGTTATACACCTTGACCCGTGGTGGAATCCTGCAATCGAGCAGCAGGCTACTGACAGGGCTTACAGGATAGGACAGAATCAGAAGGTTACGGTTTACCATTTGATTTCCGAACATACCATTGAGGAGAAAATCCTCCGGCTCCATCAGACAAAACGTTCACTGGCCGAGTCCCTGTTGGAGGGCACCGATCTCAGCCATAAACTCAGCGCCAAGGAACTGCTGGAGATGATAAGTTAGCGGAATATTATTCAATTATTATATTGGTATTCAATTTATTTTAAGTATTTTTGCTTTGTTTTAATACATAATTAAAATGATGCAAAATAAGTTCAAATGAATAGCATTACAATATTGGGAAACATAGTAGAGCTTACTCCTATTGCAAAAGGTTCACTTAAGGGCCTTACAGTAGGAGATACAATATCTTACTATTTCTACAAGGGTTCATACCATGGCATTAACTTGCTTTTCATTGAACCCAAAGCCTCTAATCCATCACCCAAAGTGTGCTCCAATATTACAGAACGCATTGGAGACAAAGCCGGAATGCCTGTGGTGTTCATATTCACATCTTGTCCGGCTTATGAAAGGCAACGGCTAGTAGATAAGGATGTGTTCTTTGTTGTTTCGGATAAGTTTGCACACCTGCCGATGCTGATAGCAAACGAGCGTGTGCGCAAGAGCAAACCGTCTGTACGCTTGTCACCAGTAGCCCAATATATACTGCTCTATCACCTTGAAGTGGAAAGCCTGGAGGGATTGGCAGCTAGAGACTTGGAAGACAGGCTCCCCTACTCCTATGAAAGCATTACTCTTGGACTGACTTGCCTTACAGATGTTGGGCTTTGCACCAAAGAGACTGATGGAAAAAAACGGAAATTAATCCGCTTCAAAGCCAAAGGACGGGAACTTTGGGAGATAGCTCAGAGTGTTCTTTCAAGTCCTGTTGAAAAGCGGCTCTTTTGCGACGAACTGCTGTCGGACGCCAACTACCCTACTTGCGGTATCAATGCATTGGCCCATTATAGCTGGCTCAATCCTGATTCGGGTCGGACGCTGATGCTTAGCAGCAAGGAACTCCGCCAACTGATTGCTCGAAAATGTCTGATTGGAGCTAACGAACTTGACGGGGATATAATGCTTGAAGTCTGGAAATATCCTCCTGTCTCGCCTATAGGTACTGTTCCCCAATGGGTTGACCGGCTCTCGGTTGCTCTATCATTTAAGGATGACCCTGACCCAAGAGTAGAGGGAGAAGTAGAACGAATAATCAATGAAACAGAATGGAAGGATTAGGTAAATTCAGAGATGCATTCCGAGACTTCTCTGACAACTATGTTATCATTGGTGGCACTGCCTGCGAAATAGCCATTTCCAGAACGGAAGTTAAAGCTCGGGCTATGATTATTTCGGTGAAGACCACCCAGGCATTTCGGCGATAACCACCCACTTGAGT
>CAMBRR010000067.1 GCA_945870315.1 uncultured Bacteroidales bacterium | reverse complement strand
CCCTGAACCAGACCCTGAACCGGAGCCTGAACCGGAACCAGGGCAGGTTGGCAAGAATCGTTATGTCTGGATCAGTTGCGAGGGCAATTGGGAAGAATATGCCAATAACCAGAATACCATAATCAAGGAAATTTCCAAGATGAAGGAATGTGGTTTTACTGACCTGGTTGTGGATGTCCGTCCTACCAACGGCGGTGTTCTCTTTAAATCTACCCACGCCCAGCCTCAGACAAGGATGGACTGCTGGACCAAGAACGGTTATGAATTCATAGAAAGGACGGCAGATTTTGACTATTTGCAAACATTTGTAGATGAGGGACATAAGCAGGGCCTTAGAATCCACGCCGTGATGAATACATTTGTCGGCGGGTGCCTTTGCCCTTATGGCCTTGGCAGTGATGGAATGCTGTTTACCGACCCATCCAAAAAGTCATGGGCATCTGTGGTCAATACTTCAGAGGGCCTGAAGAATACTATGGATCTGCTCGATGACAGTGTTGATTATGGAGCGAAGTTCCTTTCTCCAATCAATCCGGATGCTCAGGCATATGTCCTTGGTATAATTGAGGACCTTGCAAAATATGACATTGACGGAATCATACTCGACCGTTGCCGTTTTGACGACTACAGTCTTCAGAGTGATTTCTCCGATTTGATGAAGGCAGGGTTTGAGGAGTATGTCGGAGAGACTATGTCGGATTGGCCTGGAGCCGTGATGTCTGCCGGACAGGACGAACTTAAAAAGCCGGTGAGTGACATGACAAAGAAATGGCTTGAGTTCAGGGCGAAGGTAATCCACGATTTTATCGTCAAGGCTGCCGACAAGGTTCATTCCATCAATCCTAAGATGAAATTCGGCTGCTATGTAGGTGGTTGGTATTCAAGTTATTACTATTCTGGAGTCAATTGGGCAAGTCCTAAATACGACCCGAAGGCAGACGGTTATTACTGGGCTGGAAGCAATTACAAAGATTTTGGATATGCAGACCACTGCGACTATATGTTCATCGGTGCTTATGCTTCATCTTCAAGCATTTATGGAAGCGGAGAGTGGACGATGCAGGGTTTTTGCAAGCAGGCTGCCGACCTTTTCAAGGGGGACGTTCCTTTTGCAGGAGGTCCTGACATCGGCAATGGAAGCGGATTCGAGGACGGTGGTCAGGGCTCGCTTATGACAGATATCGTTGATGCCTGCATCAATTCCAGCACCGACGGAATGTTCTTCTTCGATCTATGTCATATCAGAATGTACAATTACTGGAATGACATCAAGAAGGCTTTTGACAACTATATGGACAAAATACAATAGATCTCTTCATTTATATTATGAAACAAACAGACTTCAAATCATTGGCAGCTCAATACAAAGGCGAACTGCTCGACAATGTACTCCCGTTCTGGCTGGACAAGTCCCAGGACAAGGAGTTCGGAGGCTATTTCTCCTGTCTGAATCGCGATGGCAGCGTCTTTGATACTGACAAGTTCATCTGGCTGCAGGGCAGGGAAGTGTGGATGTTTTCAATGTTGTACAACAACTTCGAAAAACGTCCAGAGTGGCTGGAGGCTGCCCGCCAGGGAGCTGAATTCCTGAAAAAATATGGCCACGACGGCAACTTTGACTTCTATTTCTCAGTAACCAGGGATGGCCGTCCTCTTGTTCAGCCTTACAATATTTTCTCCAACACCTTCGCCTGTATGGCATTTGCACAGCTTGCTAAGGCGACAGGAGAAAAGGAATATGCAGAAATCGCCAAAAAGACCTTCGACCGGATTCTTGAACGTCGTTCCAATCCAAAGGGACAGTGGCTTAAGGCATATCCCGGCACCCGTCCGATGAAGGATTTCGCCCTTCCTATGATAATCTGCAATATGGCCCTTGAGGTTGAGGACATAATCAATGATCCGGCTCTTATCGAGAGAACCATCGATGAAAGCGTTCATGAGATAGTGGATGTCTTCTGGCAGCCTGAGCTCGGTGTAATCCTTGAAAATCTAGCTCCAGACGGAACTATGATTGATTGCTTTGAAGGTCGTAAGGTTAATCCCGGTCACGACTTGGAGGCAATGTGGTTCCTGATGAACATTGGTATCCGCCGTGGTGACAAAGCCTTGATACAGAAGGCTGTGGAAATTTCCTTGAATGTCATAGAATACGGTTGGGACAAGGAATATGGTGGCATCTTCTATTTTATGGACCGCAAGGGCTATCCTACCCAGGAGCTTGAATGGGACCAGAAACTCTGGTGGGTTCATCTGGAATCTGCCATTGCGATGATCAAGGGATATCAGCTCACAGGAAACGAGAAATGTCTGGACTGGTTCCTAAAGCTGCACGACTACCTTTGGACTCATTTCAAAGATGCTGAATATCCTGAGTGGTATGGATATCTGAACCGCCGCGGGGAAGTTCTGCTTCCTTTGAAAGGAGGCAAGTGGAAGGGATGTTTCCATGTCCCACGTGCTCTGTATCAGATATATACAATTCTTGAAGAATTATAGAACCAATATTAACAACTATATTTATCAACTTCATAAATCATTTTATTATGAAAAAATTAGCATTATTTGTTATGCTGGCAATTATGGCCGTTGCCTGTGTAAAACATGAGATTACTCCTGAAATCAAATGTGAGGTGGATGAAGTCTCAGTCCCTGTCAGTGGTACCATTGAGGAGGATATCTTCGTTTCATTCTCATCAAACGTCAAGTGGACAGCTGCCATCAAGGAGGTTGTTGACTGGTGTCAGGTTACTCCGGAATCAGGTGAGGCCGGAGATGCCAAAGTCAGACTTATCGTTGCTGAAACCGAAGAACTGGATCCTAGAGAAGTTACTTTGATCATTACAGCAGGTGTTGCAACAAAAGAAATCAAGGTTGTACAGGGACAAGTTGATGCATTTGAACTTGTTACTGATTCTGAAGAGGTCGGTCCTGAAGGAGCTTCAGTTCAAATCAAGGCAAATACAAATGTTGGTTGGACTGTTTCGATTCCATCTGACTGTGACTGGGTTGAAATTGTAGAATCAAAGGCTTATGGTGAGCAGACAAAGACTGTAGCAGTATCTGCCTTTGATGTTCTTGATGGTGAGCGTGAGGTAACTCTCGCAATCACAACTGAAAACGGCGTGGAGACTGAATTCTATATCCACCAGTCAGGCCCTACAAGCAATATTTGGTACCAGAATGTTACAGCTTATACTGATTATACTTCAGGAACAAAGGTTAAACTTGCTCAGTATGGTGACAAACTTCTTCTTCTTAATGGTTCTAAGGTTCTTGTAATTGATCCACTTACAGGTCAAGCAGTTAGTAAAATCGATATTCCTGGCGGCGTGGCAATGCAGAGTTTGTGTGTTGATGAAGGAAACCACATACTGATTGCAAATGATGCAGCTTATGGCGAAACAATAAAAGTATATCGTATTGATGATATCAACAATCCTGTTCCTTCAGAATATATCAGCTATGATGTTGCTAACTATTATGGAACCGATGCCGGTAATTTACGTGTTAAAGGTGACATTACCAAAAATGCAGTAATCACAGCTTGTGTTTCAGCTGGCGCTGGTGGAGCTATGCTTGCTTGGAAAGTAGCATCAGGCGAGCTCAGTACCTGGTCTTATTCAAATGTTCCTTATGATGCAAGCATTGTTGCATCTTGTTGTGCAGTCCCTGTTGGAAATACATTTGAGGATGGCTTCCTTTACATCGGTTACGGTGGAGATTACAACCTCTATTATCTTGCAAACTTTGTTACTGACACGACTGGAAATACTTGGGTAAATACTTACACAACAGGCAGTTCTTGGATGGAAAACTACAACTGTATTTCAACTGCAGACTGGAAAGGAAAGAAGTATGCTGCAATCGTGAAGGGATGTCATTTCAATTATGACGCAACAGATGTAGTGCTTCTTGATATTACTAATCCTGCAGAAGCGAAGGATGTGTATGCTATAGATTGTGATGGAATGGTCCACAGGGCTGACGACTGGTCAAATCTTGACTGGACTGATGCCGGATCATATTCAGATGTTCTCCTCGTTCCAACTGATGATGCCCTTCTCATCTACTATGTAGATGCAAACTTCAATGTTATCGGTTGTACACAGTATAGGTAGTAGGATATTGCAAGTTTTTAAACGAAAACGGTATGAGGGTGGTCAGTGACCACCCTCTTTTTGTGTGTTGCTATATCTTGCTGCGGCGGATGGTGAGGTTGACTAGAGTGCCGAGGCAAAGGCCGATGAGCGTGCCGACTATGGCTCCGACAATGACGTCTCCCAGGAAATGCTTACCGACGAAAACCCTGCTGATGGAAACCATTGCAGCCCATACGAGCATCCAGGCAGTGTAGGACCGACTCCATCCCTTTCCAGTATATTTGCAGAACGGAATGATTGTGCACAGGGCAATGCCAAAGGAATTTGCAGCATGAGCTGAGAAGAAGCTGTAACCACCTCCACGCTCCAATATATGCAATCCCCTTGCGACCATAGAAGGGTCGTTTACGGGACGCAGCCTCTGGACGCAATGCTTGACGATGTTGGAAGCCTGGTCACATAGAACGACTGTAAGAACCACACCGCAGAGCACGATCAGAGTTTTCTTCCATCCCAGTTTCCACAACATCAGCGCTATGATGCCGGCATACATCGGAATCCATACAATTTTATCGGAAAAGAAACACATTACCGCATCGGAAAACTCCCCGTTTATTCCGTTTATGGCCAGGGTAATATCCTGGTCTATCTGAATAATTCTTTCTAAATCAATCATTTGTAATATTTTAGTTATACTTCCAACAATATCTGACTCCCCGGCCTCCAGAACTTAATTCAAGGATGCCGTCGCGCAGGAACTCCTCTATGGAATCCATGCATTCTTTCTTAGTATAGAGACTTTTCAAGACTGTATAGAGGCTTTGTGACGAGGCAGACTTTACCTTGAGAAATTCAGTATGTGTCATTTGCAGCATATAGGTGTCGTATTCTACAGGAAAACGATTATATGCAAGTTCAAAGAATTCCCTTCCCAAAATGTATCCGCCATCTTCAGCGCGTTCAACAAAATCGTGCTCAAGAAGTCTTGAATAATTATCAGGAAAGGACAGCCCCTCTCTCCCTGAAAATAAATTGAAGATGTTGACCATCTCTTTGAAATTCAATTCTATATCAATCTTTTCAAAGAAACCGCACAGCCTTCCGAACTCCCTTCCCTTGTGGATGCGGGAACGGAAAAGACCACATTCGCTGACCGAGAATTCCGGAATTCTCCGTCCCTGACGGATGCAAGTCATCATAACATGCGATAGCCCCTTACCTCCACAGGTAAGCCCTATTGTTCTAACTGCCCGGGCAAGCATCCTGTTGCGGGGATAACGGTAACCGGAAAGAACCATATTGATGTCAACTCCTATCGGCAGACCACCTGGATTTTCCATATCTATATAGTCATCATATATATAAATCCTAATCTGCCCCGGGGAAAGATAATCCTTGTGAATGAATGCATTCAGCAGCAATTCCCTGATGACGGAATAGTCATATCCGGCAACATCCTCTGAACACGCCTTCTGACAAACGAATTTGGCAACAGTGTCAAGACCTGTCACCAGTGGCAGATTGAATTTTGTGACGGAAACGTTTTTCCTCCTGTCTTCAACCACGACTTCGTTGGTTGTGACATAACTATGCTTTGCCCGAGGCGACCCCAGTAGGATAAGGGTGGTGTAGGTGAGTCCTTCCGACACCTTCCTGCCATTGAACAGGCTCAGCAACTTTTCTGTTGAGGCCGTGTTGCAGGAATCTTCAAGGGTATTATCATACAGAATGGTACGCAGATGCTTTTGGGCATCCTCATCCAGGTCCTGCAAAGTGAGGGAAGAGCAAATGTTGGCAGAGAAATCATAGTCCGTCTCCTGAAGAACCGATAGATATTCGGCCTCACACATCTTTTCTATGCCGTTCCCGGACCATACAAGAGGGATGTTTTCATACCTTAGAACACGTCCAGCCGGTCTTGGCGGAACATTCATCACCACAACCCGTCCGTCTCTGTCATTGAGTTCCTCGATGTCAATTCCTATCTGAAAATAGTCATTGACCAGAGTGACAACTGAACCGGTATGTCCTGTTGCAAAGTCAGTTCCGACCACATTATGGGGTGCACTCTTCTTCATTCCCAACACCAGACGGCCTCCACCTGAGTTCCCGGTTGCAGCGATAAGACCCATTGTATAACCCGGATTCGAAAAATTCTTCACGGGGAATCCCTCCTGCGCTTCTATAAAGAAAACCCCCTCCTCTCTTCCAACCGATTTTTTCAATTCCCCGATACTGCTCATTTGCCTTATTCTTCTATAAATGTATATTTTACAAAAATACAAAAAATCCTAAGTAATCCTCAAATAATAACTCGCGCTTCGACGGATCGATCATAGCCGGCATTGCAGAGTTGAGATCCATAATTTTGCAAATCAGAAAAATCTTCCTACATTTGCAGAAGGAAATAAGCCGCGACACGGATGAGGTAATTCGCTAAGTGCAAAGCCCCCGCCCCGAGCCTCACCGAAAGGTAAACATCCGCCGCGTATTCCTGGGGCGAATCTAAAGGGACGACCACAACAGGCCGCCCCTTCTTTCATTTCTATACCTCCATCGCGGTGATGCAGTACTGAACCTTTTCGTATTTGTCAATGGCTTCGGCCATCAGTTTGCGGCCAAGTTCCGATATCTCCTCCCCGCGGGCATAGTCTCCTATGGAACCGTAGGCATCGAAATTCATAGTTACCAGAATATCAGGCTTGTACATCTGAATCTGAAGACCGGATATGGTGCTGAGCATCAGGGAGAATGTCCTCGAAAGGATGGAATAATAGTTGTCTTCTTCTGCAAACGGCATCTTTTGCTCCAAAGCCAGATTGGTTGCAGTTTTCAGCCTGTTATCTACTTCCCGGTTCTTCTCATATGCCCGGATGGTCTGGTCACCGATTATTTTCACGAAGTCCAGCAAAGAGTCGGTCTTGTGTTTGCGAATCTCTCCTATGAGCTCACTCAGATTTACCTTACTTTCATCCTGCCGTATTTTCTCCAACTCTTCCAGATTCTCTGCTATGGTCTTGCTGTCCAGGCGGTTGACATCGAAAGAAACCAGAATGTCGTGACCGTTACGGTGGACTATGCTGAAAGGTGCAGTGTTGACCGCCCCTCCGTCAATGAGTTTGTGATTCCCATATTTCACCGGTCTGAACAGGGAAGGAATCGAGATGGAAGCACGGATGGCATCGAACAACTTTCCTTTGCGGAAAACCACTTCCTCTCCTGTGTACAAATCAGTGGCTACGGCAGCATATGGGATGCGAAGGTCTTCAATGTTAACATCCGGCACGACCTCTTTGATGGCTGCGATTACCTTGTCACCTTTCATCAGGTAGCTTTTGCTCAGAGATACATCCAGAAGTGACATCAACTTGGCATTGTTAAGACAGAACAACCATTGTTTGAATTCCTCCAGGCCACCTGCTGCATAGATTCCTCCGACAAGGGAACCGATGGAACATCCTGCAACGGAAGTGATTTCATAACCTCTGCTTTCAAGTTCTTCAATTGCTCCGATATATGCAAATCCCCTCGGACCCCCGCTGGAGAGGACAAGCGCCACATCTTTTTTCTTTTCCATAGTCCAATCATTTTAACCACTCAAATTTGGTAAAAATTTCCTAATTCCTGAATCAATTTTTGAAAATTCCTAAATTTGCAGCACTTTTATATTATCGAAACATCCTTAATGCCACTCCTCAAATGAAACTGATGACTCCTGTCGTGGACCTGCCCTGCAAGGTCGGCATATCATACCAAGACAAGATTATGATGCTGGGAAGCTGTTTTGCCGGTAACATTGGTTCCCGTCTTGTAGATTACGGATTCAATGCTATGGTTAACCCGTTCGGAACCCTTTACAATCCCCGGTCCGTTCTTTCTAGCATACGCAGGCTTGTCGATGGAACTCATTTTACCCCGGAAGATTGTGTCGAGATGGGTTCCGGTGCGGGATTGGTATGCTCCTATAGCCATCATACTTCTTTTGCCCGCAAGTCTGCCTCTGACTTTCTTCAGGTAGCAAATGCCGCACTGGATGAGTCAGTTGCCTTCTTTCGGGAGTGCAATAAGGTTGTAATAACTTTAGGCACGAGCTGGTGTTACAGGAACATCGAAAGCGGTGAAATTGTTTCAAACTGCCTGAAAAGGCCTGCCCGCGAGTTCAAGAGGGAGATGCTCTCTGTCAGTGAAGTCTCTGCCTGCCTTAAGGAAATAATGTCAATGTGTTATGAGTCGGAGACTTTGGGAGCAAGGCACAAGGAATTTATATTCACGGTAAGCCCCATCCGGCATATGGCGGACGGGGCCCATGGTAACCAGCTCAGCAAGTCAACACTTCTTCTAGGAATTGACGGGGCTATTTCTTCCCAGAACTCACCCCTCTGCATCGAAGCCTCATGCAGGGCGGACTATTTCCCAAGTTATGAGATAGTTATGGATGAGCTTAGGGACTATCGATTCTATAGTGAAGATATGTGCCATCCGTCCCAGCAGGCCGAAGAATATATCTGTTCGCGTTTTCTTGACTGGGCCCTTCCCGCTTCCGAACAAAAAATCCTCGCAGAGAACATCCGTCTGAGCCGCCGCTCAAAGCATATTCCGCGCGAGGATTAATAGTCAGAATTTGTTGATGTCTAACCTTGCTTGCTGGTTAGGTTATGAAGAACTATGCCAAGGATATTAGAATCATCACCTGGGCTGTAAGCACACGCATAAACATCGAAAGAGGATAAACGGTCGCATAATTAAGTGAAACGTATTTTCCGCTGTATGCGTTCTGCGCAAAGGCGAGAACTGGAGGATTGGTGGTACCTCCTGCAAGAAGACCGCATATCTGGAAGAAATTGAGCTTCAAGGCATATCTTCCGATAAGAGCAATCAACAAGGTCGGAATTATTGTGATGATGGCTCCATAAAGTATCCACCACCATCCGCCTGCCATCAGCGAG
>CAMBRR010000066.1 GCA_945870315.1 uncultured Bacteroidales bacterium | reverse complement strand
CTCCCCGTGAGCAGGGCTGAACGCACCTGGCAGGGCGACAGGAATTTCAGTATGTTCTTGTAATGCTGCTGTGCAAGCACTTCAGTCGGAGCCATTATGCAGGCCTGATAGCCGTTGCCGATGGCAATCAGAGCGCTGAGCACCGCCACCATAGTCTTGCCGCTTCCGACATCTCCCTGAAGCAGCCGGTTCATCTGATGACCGCTCTTAAGGTCGTCACGGATCTGGGTGATTACCCGTTTCTGCGCTCCAGTAAGAGGAAACGGCAGGGCATTGTAGCAGAGATTGAATGCTTCTCCGACCTTGGGCATCCGGATTCCGACGGAATTTTTTGTCCTTTGGAATTTTTGCTTCAGCAGAGAAAGTTGGAGATAGAAGAGTTCCTCGAACTTGAGTCTCCGCCTAGCCTGTTCCAGGCTGCGCAAATCGCTGGGAAAGTGGATGTTGCGTATGGCAAAATGGATGGGCACAAGGCCTTTTTCCTTCATAATATATTCCGGCAGGCTCTCCTTGACATATTTCAGACCGCAGTTCAGGGCTGCCTGCATCAGATTGTTCATCACCTTGTTGCTGATGGAGGAGTTCCGGAGTTTTTCCGTGCTGCTATAGACTCCCACCAGCCCGTTTCCGTTCGGGGCGCTTGAGTTGTCAGCAGGAACGGGGTCAATCTCGGGATGGACCATCGTCACCCTGTTGTTGAAGGTGGACGGTTTGCCGAAGAAGATGAATTCTGAGCCGACCTTGAGTTTCTCCCAAACCCACTTTATGCCTTTGAAATAAGTGGTTTCCATCTGTCCGGACTCATCGCCTATCATCACCTTCATCCTTTTGATGGTGTTGAATTTCAGTTTCGAGGCATCGCTTGCATCTATGCTTGAAAGAGAGTTTCCGGAGAAAAGTTCAACCGAGATCACCTTTGCTCGAATCTGGATATAGGCCATATCTGCTCTGGCATCAGCAATCCTGACGAAAGAACAGCGGTCGATATATCTGAAGGGCCAGAATCTTAACAGGTCTCCTACAGTGTTGATATTCAGTTCTTTCCTCAATAATTCCGCCCTCTTGGGACCAACGCCCGGCAGGAATTGGATGTCCATATCCACTGGTTGTGCCATATATCGGCAAATCTAATGATAAATTTTATAAAACAGAACATTTCTTGAAAAACGATGCCATTCTCCTTGAGAATACGAGCAAAGAAATTATCTTTGCACATTGATAAAATATAAACGAAATGGCAAGAAAATTAGTCGTAGGTATCACCCAGGGTGACGGAAACGGTATAGGATATGAGGTTATAATCAAGGCATTGGCTGACGAAAGGATGCTCGACCTTTTTACCCCGGTCATCTATGGTTCGTCGAAGATTTTCGGATTCTACAAGAAGCAGATACACAATATTGAACAAATCAATACCAATGTGATTACCAGTGCGAAGGACGTTCACCAGAAAAGGGTGAATATCGTCAATTGCCTGCCGGAAAACGTGTTCGTGGAGCCAGGACAGCCTACGGCAGAGTCTGCAAAGTCGGCAATGACTTCCCTTCAGGTTGCTGTGGATGACATTAAGAAAGGCTATATCGATGTTCTGGTGACAGCTCCTATCAACAAGAGAGCTATGGTCAATGAAGGCTTCGGCTACACAGGCCACACTGAGTATCTGGAGAATGAATTCGGCGTTGACGAGGTGGCAATGATTATGGTATGCGACCGTCTCAAAGTAGGTGTGGTGACAGGTCATGTTCCTTTGAAGGATGTACCGGGTCTTATTACAACTGAGAAAATTCTGTCTAAACTCAGGCTTATGCAGGCTTCTTTGAAAAGGGACTTCTGCATAGATGCTCCGAAGATTGCTGTCCTGGGTCTGAATCCTCACTGCGGTGACGGCGGACTCCTAGGTGACGAAGAGCAGCAGATTATCCTCCCTGCAGTCCAGCAGGCGTGTGAAGAGGGAATTCTCGCATTCGGTCCTTATTCTCCAGACGGCTTCTTTGGACTCGGCAATTATTCTAAATATGATGCCGTCCTTGCGATGTATCACGACCAGGGCCTGACTCCGTTCAAGGCTCTTGCCTTTGAGGAAGGTGTCAATTACACAGCCGGTTTGCCGATTGTCAGAACTTCACCTGACCACGGTACCGCCTATGAGATGGCCGGAAGGGACTTGGCAGATCCACATTCGATGATTTCTTCCATCTACACAGCAATCGATATCTACAATAACAGGATGGCTTATGATGAGCTTCAGGCGGGAAAGATGACCATAAAGATGCCTGATACAGAGATAAAGCCGCGAGGAGGGAGGATAATCGAATAGGGAAATGAACTCGGAAAGGCCACCTATCTATCTTTACACAGACGGCTCTTCAAGAGGAAACCCTGGCCCTGGGGGCTATGGGGTAGTGCTCGTGTGCGGTAATCTCCGGAGGGAGATGTCGGAAGGCTTTGCCCTGACTACCAACAACAGGATGGAACTGCTGGCGGTAATCCGCGGATTGCGCGCTATCAAGTGGACGGGGGCCCAGGTTCACGTCGTAAGTGATTCGTCCTATGTGGTAAATGCCATCAATAAGGGTTGGATCCGATCCTGGCAGCAAAGGGGCTTTGCAAAGGTCAAGAATGTTGATTTGTGGCTTCAGCTCATCCCTCTTCTGAATATGCATTCTGTAGTATTCCATTGGATAAAGGGCCACGCCGGGCATCCTGAAAATGAGAAATGTGACCAGATGGCTGTTGCGGCTGCTTTGGGGGCGAACCTGTCGGAGGACAGTGGCTATGAGGGGGAGTAGTTCTTATACAGGATTCTTACTTACTGCAATATTGCTTATTCTGTCATTCGCTTCGTGCATCAAGGATAATGGCAGGGAATGGGAACTGCCCATAGGGAGCCGGGTTCCTGAGTTTACCGTAATTATGAATGACGGGACATCGTTTTCGTCTTCCTCTCTTGACAAAGGGGTGGGACTGATAGCTTTTTTCCACACCGGATGTTCCGACTGCCGCCAGGCTTTGCCAATCTTACAGCGTGTGTTCGAAGACTATTCCTCAGAAAGCATAACCTTTGTGCTTATAAGCCGTGCTGAACAAGGAGAGGATGTGGCTGCATATTGGAAGGAGACAGGCTTGACACTGCCTTATTCTGCCAGGGAGGACCGTGAAATCTATGATATGTTTGCCAGTTCACGCATCCCGAGAATATATCTTTGCAAGGATGGAATCATAAGACGGGTTTTCGCTGATTCGCCGGTGCCGACAGCTGAGGAACTGTCCTCTGCTATCGAACTTCTGTTGTTATGACGGCAATGATTAGTGTTTAGAATTGTTTTGGCTAATTGGTCATTTTTTTGTAGATTCGCCCCGATTAAAGATGCACGATGAATAGATGAAAAGCTCTGTCAGGCAAACATTGGCAGATGTAATACTCCTTATAATCGCTTGTATTTCAGGCACTAATGCATTGTTGGCCCAATCGCCATCCCCCTCCGGATCAATAACCGGAGTTGACAGATGGGCTTTCAAGACAAATGCATTCGAGTTATTGTGCACCATACCGAATTTAGGTGTGGAATTCGACCTGAGTCCATCTGAATACAATCGCCTGACACTTTCCCTGACTGCAAAGTATAATCCCGAAACCTGGCATACTCTGTCTCCGGTTACTGTGTTCAATGTGTTGGAAATCAGACCTGAATGCAGGTGGTGGTTCCGCCGTGAACAAGGGACGGGAAAACGCTTTTCAAGCGGAGCCTTCTATCTGGGTGGATTTTTTCACGGAGGTCTCTTCTCTGTCAAACTATCCCCGACAGGCTATCAAGGAACTTTGCTTGGAGCCGGGGCTTCGTTCGGCTATGACTTTCCGCTTTATTCCTTCAAGAAAGTAGCCCTTGATTTTGAACTGGGAGCGTCATTGGGTGTCGGCATAGTCAATAGCCAGTCTTATACAATGAACAGCAGCGAGACGGATTATGTTTACTCTGCCGCCCGTTTGCCGGGGTGGAGGGTGCTCCCATATCCTCTCTTGTCAGAAATCAGAGCTTGTTTCGTATTCAGAACCCTGTCTATTCGGGACCGTTACAAAAAGGAGGATCCAAAGAAGGTCATCCGTCGCCAGGAGAGACAGGCGGCAAGAGAGGCTGCCCGGCAAGCAAAAAAGGAGGTATCACGATGAAACGCATTCTCCTGTGCTTCTTGCTGGTGGGGCTGTCATCCTGCTTGATGCTGGATTTGAAAACCAGGGATGACAGTTCCGAATTCTCGGCCATTTCTTTCAATATGAAGTGGCCTGATGGAGTGACTGCTCAGGATAGCGTCCACATTGCGATGAATGCGGTCAGTGAACCTGTCAGATATATGTATGATACTGATAGTAAGGGGAATGTATATATGGACAAGGTGGATACCGTTGTCGCCCTGTATGGTAATTATGTCTTTCTTGCCTGTACCTGTGACGAAGAATCTGTGAGTCTTGATGGACCTTCGGCCTTTCTTTCTTCGGCCAGTGTCTCATTGAGAGATTTCAGTGCGAAGGTACATACTATTGAGAATGAAACCCTTTCTGACCTGAGACCGGAGGGAGTGATGGATTTCAATTCCAATACTCCTTTCCTTGCACAGCCAAAGGTGCTTTGCTACGACCTGCAGAAATTCCAAGTTTCCGACACCGATGAGAATTCATATTCATTCAATCTCCACTCTCTCGTCCAGAATATCACCGTGAATGTGAAAATCAAGGCGGAGGACGGTGTCACTTTGACGGATGTGGTTGGCGAAATCACGGGCCTGCCTTCTTCTGTGTCCCTGTTTACAGGTGCCGTGTCCCAGACAGACCTTGGTAGGGTCATCTTCAGGATGATACCTTCACAAGGGGCTGAATACAATGCCTCTTTCTCGTCCCTGGGGCTGTTTCCGTCTGAATCTTCAACCCTGTATTCAGGTCCCGGAATTCTCCGCCTTAGGGTGAGTGCCTACTGGAACGGGGTGACAAAAAATTTATATCCGGCAATAAATCTCCGAGAACTTATCCTCTCATCAGGTATGATGGCCCCTGTCCAGAACGGAGAAGGATACAAGATAGCCCTTGACAGGGTGGTCCTCGACATTCCTGCAACTCTGGTCGTAGGTAAGGGGTATTTTGCCGCTGGGGATGGTTCGGAGGGCGTGGACGCATGGTTTGACTCTGAAAAGACAATAGACGTAGAAGTATGATGAGTCGCCGGTTCATATTCGCCCTTATTTGCCTGATGGCATTTCTCTCCTGCACCAACCGTTCGTGGGAGGGAGTTACCGATGAGCAATATGATGACCTGGATACGGGTGATCCGGTGCCGGTAGTCATCTCTATGGGTGGGCTGCAGAATGGATATGTCAAGGGAAGCGGGGCCGTGGATGCGGAGGATGGCCGTTTGTGGAAGGATGTAGATGTGTATGTATATGCCTTCCGCAAGGATGCCTATTCATATTCATCGGCTGCTACCGGTGGCACAACTACACTGGTGGACGCATCGCTTGATTTCCCCTCTTCCAAACTTGGCCGGAGAGCCTTCTATGACGGCAGTGACGGGTATGTGACCTGGGCAGACTCGGACAAGGACGTGTTCTATCCTCTTGGAAAGCAACCATATGATTTCTTTGCTTACTATATAGATGACCTGAAAGTGCCTTCCTCATCCGTGTCCAGAAACGGGAAGTCTGTTTCTTTCCCGGTGGAGATAGACGGCAGCCGGGACCTGATGACAGCACACGCCGAGTTTTCAGCGGATTTGGTTGCCGGTCAGGGCTTTTCCCAGTATGATATACTGCTGATGGAACAATATGCTTTCAGCAGTTGGACAGCCAGACGAAATGTCAATCCATCCCTTCAGTTCAAGCACCATCTCTCCAGATTGAGGTTTGAGATATATCCTGCTTCGGAGGGTGCTAATACGGTGTATGTCAACCAGATAAAGGTAAAGAGCAAGACCTCTGCGCGATTTACCGTTGCCTCCGGAGACTATTCTTCCATAGGGCTGGATTTCGGAATCTCTAATGTACGTCAAGATTTGAGCCTTTGCGAACAGGATGGTTCCGTCCTGAAAAAGAATACCTACCACACAGAATATGAGGGTGATTTCTCAGAAGCTGTCTATGAAAGGCCCGGTGTGCAGGTTGGCGGAACGATTCTCGTTGCTCCCGATTCTTCATACGAGGTGGCTCTTACTACATACGAGGCAAAGGAAGGGGGTGTGGAATTGCATCCAACCCCATTTACCATAAAAATCGATGGTGGCTTCAAGGCAGGTCAGCAGTATGTGGTCAGGCTGGCAGTATATGGAATGATGGCCGTAAAACCTACCGTTGAAGTGGAGGCTTGGGGCACCGGAGGAAATATTATTCTGGATGAAGAAGATAAATATTATAAGTAATAATTGTTAACAACCATTAAATTCAAGATTATGAAAAGGTTTTTATTTTTTGCAACTTTGTTTGCAGCAGTTCTGACAGGATGTTCAAAGAATGTTCAGACTCAGGATCCACTCGATGATGGTACCCCTGTTGCGGTTCGTTTCGGCGCTTCGTCAGTCAAGACCGCAGTCGTGAAATCCACCGGCGCAGTCCAGACCGAATGGAATGGCCAGACATTGAACATCTATGGCTTCGACAAGTCAGTTACAGACTTCTCCACTACTCCTTTCATCAACAATATTGCTGCCGTTGCTCCTCAGGGAGTAAACAAAGGCGGCATAGACGTCCTCAATCCTCTCTATAATGAGCCTTTCTATTATGTGGCAGGAAAATACTATGATTTCTATGGCTATCACATTGACGATGCCGCTACTTCCAAGCCTGTCGGAGAGGCTACCCGCGTCTATGTTCCGTTTACCATCGATGGTTCTCAGGATCTGATGATTGCGATGGCTGACCAGACTGCCGACATCGCCGCTGCAGGCGCTCAGGAGACTGTTACGGCAGACAAGGCATACAGTGCCTATGCTGCAAGACGCGGTGTGCAGCCTAACTTGCTTTTCAAACACCAGCTTGCAAGATTCACCTTTGAGATTATTGCCGGTTCTGAAGCAGGAAGTGACATTTATGTAAACGAAATTACCCTCGATTCTAAAAACAGCGGCAACCTTGTTGTGGTTGGAGCCGGAAGAGGACTTGCTGACGTAGCCGAGGACAAGGTCGCACTCAGCCTTAAGGAAGTCGGTCCTAGTGGAGCATCCCAGGCCCTTACTCCTGTAAAGCCTAACACATTCGTTGCGACAAAGGACAACCCTGTTTCCGTCGGAGAAAGCCTGATGGTAATACCTGGTGAGACTTCATACAAGCTTTCAATCTATACCAGCCAGGACGGCGTGTCTACGTCCATTGATCCTCAGGAGTGGACTCTTGACATCAATTCCATCGTAGGCAAACCAGAAGGAGCCGTTGCTTTTGATGCAGGATATTCCTACAAGGTAACCGTGCTTATCTATGGCCTTGAGGAGGTCAAGGTAACAGCTGAACTTGAAGATTGGAAGGATGGTGGCAGCACAGTTATCGATCCGGATGCCCTTTAGTATTTGAAGATTACATAATATCGACAGACGAATATGAAAAAATATTTTCTATTGAGCTTTTCTGTGCTTGCCCTTGCTCTTTCCTGCTCCAAGGCTCCCTCTGCGGAGGATGAGAATGCCTGGGTAAAGGATGACTCCAAGCCTGTTCCTGTCCTGTTCAATGGTTCCAGGAATATTTCAGCACAGACCAAGGCTATCAAAGATGGTTTGATTTCCGGTTCAGTGATGAACACCCTGGATGTCGGAATCATCAGCGTAGCTGAGAAGGACAGTGATGGCAATTCTGTAATATGGAGCCAGGATGTTGATGGTACCATCCTCATTGACAACCTTTCTGTAACCACCTCGGCTTCCGGTGAGATTGTCTTCTCCCCGAAGATTTACTATCCTTTTGGAAACAAATATGCATATTCTTTCTATAGCTATTATCCATATTACAACTCCGACGGAGAGACTTCTTCAGTCCAGGACGGCACCTATACAATCACCTATCCTCTTGGCAATACCGACATCCTGTGGGCAAGTTCCGTTGCGCAGGACTATAACGGGTTGGTAGGCTACAATGCCAAATATTGCCGTGCGGTGAAACTGGATGCAGTCGAGAATGACTATTTCCCGAAACTCCAGTATAAACACCTTCTCACCGCCCTGGTTTTCAAGGTAGTAAGCAAGGATGAAGATATCACAAATTATGATGTGAAGGTGACGGGAATGGAGGTCATAAATACCTCCACACAGGCTACACTTTGTGTGTGCGACTCCCAGGGCAGGACCTCAGGCACTCTTACCGGAAGTCAGGACGGCGGCAGGATTGGATTCACCAATCTCAACATTGCTCCTACCTATCAGGAAAGCGAGCTCTGCACCATTTTGGCAATGCCGTCATCCAACTTCACTGCTGCCATCACCCTGACAGTGGATGGAGCCAACAAGAGTACTGTGGAACTTCCTATCGGAACAGCTGACAATACGACCAGCTACGATGCCGGCTACATCTATTATTTCACCATTACTGTGAACAATCCTCAGGAAATCACCATAATGGAAACTGGTCTTACAGAGTGGGTTCCGGGGTCAAATCCTACAGAAGGAGCTGAAATCTGATTTATTTGAACAGAATCCTTCATAATCTGGCAGTTGCGCTCGTGTCTCTGTCTGCATTTCTGTGCGGACAGAGGCTGGGTGCGCAACAGATAGCCGTACATATGAATGCCTTGGACTATGTCCTGATGACTCCGGATGTGGGGCTGGATTTCGTGACCGGAGAGAAGACGACAGTCGGGTTAAACATATCCGGGCACTGGCGTCCGTATGGTTTTACATCCAAGCTGATATCCGTGCAGCCTCAGTTCCGCTACTGGTTTTCCGGCAGACCCCTGAACAGGGAATATGTCGGAGTTTCCGCCCTGTTCTGCTCATATGACATCACCGCCTCAGCAAGAGTATATGAGGGGATGGCGGCGGGCCTGGGACTGACGGCAGGGTATGTGATGCCTCTGGGAAAACGCTGGGGGCTGGAGTTCTCAGGGGGCTTGTCCCTGATGTTCTTCAATCAGAAAAGGTACAGTTCCTCAGACAGTTACGGAGACTATTACGAGGGTGGCCAGGATTGGGCAAATTCCAAGGGATGTACTCTTATTCCTTCCAATCTGGGAGTTACATTCATTTATATAATTAAGTAAATGAGACACAGGTATATATATCTTCTGTTCGCACTGTTTTCGATACTCCCTTGCCACTCG
>CAMBRR010000065.1 GCA_945870315.1 uncultured Bacteroidales bacterium | reverse complement strand
TTTGCAAAAATTTTTGTAATTAATTCAAAAAAGACTACCTTTGCACTCCATTTCCGGGAGTGGACCTCGGAGAACAATTGGAAAGAATAATATAAAAACAGATAATAATGAAAAGAACATTCCAACCTTCGCAGCGCAAACGCCGCAACAAACACGGCTTCCGCGAGCGTATGTCAACTCCGAACGGACGTCGAGTTCTTGCAGCACGTCGTCGCCACGGACGCAAAAAACTTACTGTATCATCTGAGGACAGGTGGTAATCGGACATCCCTGGAATTGTCTTTCATTATTCAGGGTTAACATTAAGGTGAGGGATGATGGATATCGTCCCTCATTTTTTTGCATATTGCAATGATCTATTAGTATTTAGCATTGACATGGAGATTCAGGAAGACGAAAAATTTATGAGGGAAGCCATCAGGGAGGCTGAAGCCGCGGCCCTCGAAGACGAGGTGCCGGTGGGAGCCGTGCTGGTTTGCCGCGGGAGAATAATTGCAAAAGGACACAATATGACAGAGAGGCTCACTGACGCCACTGCCCACGCAGAAATGATTACAATCACAGCCGCCACACAAGCCCTCGGAGGCAAATACCTCAACGAATGTACCCTCTATGTCACCGTGGAACCCTGCCCGATGTGCGCCGGCGCCCTCAACTGGTCCCAACTCGGAAGACTGGTCTATGGCGCAGAAGACCCCAAAAGAGGATGCACTCTGTTTTCACCAAACCTGCTGCATCCCAAGACACAGGTCACAAAAGGCATACTTGCACAGGAATGCAGCCAGATAGTCACAGAATATTTCCGCAAAAAAAGAATGTAGAAGAAGGGACAATGGAAATTGATTATCGAAAAATAGCGGAATTCGCCCACAAGCACAGGAATGACGATGTCGTAAAACTACTTCTTGGCAAGAGCAAATACCCTGACATCGAGATGAATATGGCTGCGGAAACCATTCTTTCCAAACGCAAATTGACAGGAAAGGTGGATGAGTGGGCACAAAATCCTGAACTGGTTTTCCCCCGCTCGCTATCGGCAGAACAATGCAGCAGTCTCGTAACTGCTCAGTACAAGGCCAATTTGGTCGGAAGAATAACGCCACAGGCTGCTGTAGCAGACTTGACAGGCGGTCTGGGAGTGGACAGCTGGTGCTTTAGCAAGGTTGCGTCAAGAGTGTTGTACAACGAGATGGACACAAGCCTTTGCAATGCTGTTCAATACAATTTCAACACATTGAATATCAATAATATAGATACATCCAATGTTGCCATTGACCCAAGCAATATCCTGTCAGTTCTGGAAGCATTCCGCCCAGATGTCGTGTATATGGATCCTGCGAGAAGGGACGGCACTGGAAAAAAAGTATTCCTGATGGAAGATTGCAGTCCGGATGTGCTTGGACTCAAGGATTTCATATTCCAAGTATGCCGACACCTTGTCGTGAAATTGTCCCCGATGGCAGATATAACGATGGTATGCGAACGGCTGGGTTCTCATTGCCGGGAAGTGCACATAATAAGTGCCCGCAACGAGTGCAAGGAAGTGCTGGTGTGGATGGACGGCGAGTGGGACGGCGAGGCCGAAATCGTATGTATCTCGCTTGGCGGTGTTTCGCCGGAGAATTGCCTCGGAAGCGGGTTCCGTTTTCGCAAATCAGAGGAAATCTCCTCTGTAGCAACTATTTGCAGCGATGCACCAAAGTTTGGGGATTTTCTTTTCGAGCCGGATAAAGCGCTGATGAAGGCTGGCGCATATAAAACCTTATCTGAAAGATTTGCATTGCCTCTTTTGGGAAAGTCCGCTCATTTCTATCTTTTCAGCCAGCATAATGCTACAGTCGGGGAGAAAATTGATGCGCTGCCTGCCGGGAAATTATATGAAGTCATCGAATGCCAAAAATTCTCGAAACAGAATCTGAAGGACATTGCAGTAAGATATCCATATGCAGACCTTACTGCAAGGGGGCTTTTGATTGACACCAATGCATTGAAGAAAAAGATGGATTCATTGAGCAAAAGCAATAATGCCTCAAGCGCGGGGAATATACACATTTTTGCTCTGCACACCGACATCCTTGGGGATATCATATTGATTACCAAGAGGTTTCAGAGCAGTTCGTCGCTATAGTCCATCATCTTCAACAGCATAGCCTTTGCGCGGCGAATGCGGGTTTTCACTGTATTGAGAGGTATTCCCAATTCATCCGAAATCTCCTTATATCCATAATTATCAATCAGATTCATACGGGCAATCAGGCGATAGTCCTCTTTTAGTTTCTCGATATTGGCCAGCCATTTGTCATACTCCTGTTGATAGATTATGTCATCTTCCGGATTGATGGTCATCGCTGGAAGGTCCTTGAGTTCAGCCATTTGGTCAGTGATGGAAGTCATCGGAAGATTGTTCTTCTCCCTGTCCTGCCGGCTAAGGTGATCGAAGGCGGTATTACGGGCAATCCGGTAAAGCCAGGTTGAGAATTTATATTCAGGATTGTATGAAGCAATCTGGCTGAACGCCTTCTGAAAACTCTCCAAGGCGATATCCTCTATATCCTCCTTCTGACTGACATAGTGAGAAATATGGTTTTTTACCCCGTTGTTGTAACGGGTATAAAGCACGATGAAAGCCGCCTGATTCTGCTCAACGGCCAACTCTACAAGTTCATTGTCGGAGAGATTAGTGAGCTTCGAGCCAGTTATTGCCATAGTTACATTCAACGATTAAAGGTACAGACAATTCCACCACCTTCTCCATCTCCTCTTTAACAATGCCAGCGAGAATATCGACTTCTTCACGAAACGCATCAAACACAAGTTCATCGTGAATCTGAAGCACCATCCTGCTGCGCAGGCCCTCCCCAACAAGCCTTCTGTCCACATTTATCATAGCCAGTTTTATCACATCCGCAGAAGTTCCCTGAATAGGAGCATTGATGGCATTCCTCTCAGCAAGGGAGCGGACAGTTGCGTTTCTGGCATTGATTTCCGGAAGATAACGCCTGCGTCCGAATATGGTCTCCACATAACCACATTCCCGTGCAGCCACAAGGGTGTCTTCAATATAAGAAGATATGGACGGAAACTGGGCGAAATAATCTTCGATGATTTTCTTGGACTGCGCACGGCTGATTTTCAGCCTCTGGGCAAGGCCGAAGGCAGATATTCCGTACATAATTCCGAAATTGGCAGTCTTGGCAATCCTTCTGTGGTCTGGAGTGACCTCCTCAAGCGGGATTCCGAAAATCTTGGAAGCCGTCAGGGAGTGTACGTCAATTCCTTTGTTGAAGGCATCAATCAGATGGGAATCACAACTCAGATGAGCCATAATCCTGAGCTCTATCTGGGAATAATCCGCAGAAAGGATGACACCATCAGGGTGAGAGGAAACGAAAGCCTTGCGGATTTCCCGTCCACGGTCTGTGCGGATAGGGATATTTTGCAGGTTCGGTTTGGAGGAGCTCAAGCGTCCTGTCGCAGTAAGTGCCTGATTGAAAGTAGTATGTATCTTTCCTGTCTTTTCAGACACATAAGTCGGGAAGGGTTCTATATATGTAGAAAGAAGTTTCTTGACTCCGCGGTATTCGAGGATTTCATCCACAATCGGGTGCTTTTCCGAAAGAGCGGAAAGAGTATCCTCATCGGTTGGATATGTATACCTTACCCCACTCTTTGGCTTCATCTTCGGATCCAATTTCAACTTTTCAAAGAGCAGAACCCCTATCTGTTTAGGAGACAATATGTTCAAATTGGGATCATCAGCCATCTCACGAACCCGTCCCGCAATTGAATTCATCTCCTTTTCAAGAGAGGACGCATAGTTTCTCAACTGACGCAGGTCAACCTTCACACCCTCTTTCTCCATCCTTGCAAGAACAGAGATAAGTGGTTCTTCCATAGTGGAATAGAGACTTTCAAATCCCTTATCATCCAAATCCTCCCTAACCTTCCGGCCAAGGCACAGGACTGCTGCAGCCTGGGCTCGCTCTTTTTCTCCATCTTCCTCCTTCCGGACAGAATCTTCGTTGCTAAAATCGAACAGGAGCCCGTCGGATGCAGGACTGTCCTTCTTTGGAAGTATCGACTCCACATCCAGCCCAAGGTAGGTGCGGGAGAGGATGTCAAATTTGTGACTCAGCTCAGGATTGATGAGATAGTGCATCAACTCTACATCGAAGAGCCTGCCACGAAGAGCAATTCCAACATTTTCCAAAGAGGAAAACAAGCCCTTGAGATTGTAGCCAATCTTGGCAACCGATTCACTCTCAAGCACTTTTGCGAAGCTCTCTGGAGAGGCTGAAGCCACAACCGGGGCTTGTCCAGACTCGGATGCCGCTACTGCAATGAAAGATGGGATGTCAAAAATACTCCCTATAGCAGCAGTAACTATCGCACACTCCCCGCTTCGAAGAGCCTGTTCCACGACTTTCTCCACCTCAACAACCGAAAAAGTAAGTTCCGCAGACTTCTTATCGGACTCATCCAGCTTGACTTTCAGATATTTGCGCAAAGAGCCGAACTCATATTCCTCAAACAGCTCGGCAGCCTTGACATCCTCACCGATATTCACTGCCATTTCCTCAAAGGAGGCGGACAATGGCACTGCAGTATCTATGGTCACAAGAGTGTGACTGAGAGAAATATGGTCTTTTGCATTATCCAGAGCTTCCCTTTGACGAGAGGTCAGTTCCTCCAGATGTTTATAAATATTATCGACTGTTCCATATTTTGACACCAACTTCCCGGCTCCGACCTCACCTATTCCCTTCACTCCCGGCACATTGTCGGATGAATCCCCGCATAGAGTCAGTATTTCCACAACTTGCTCAGGTGACGATATCCCATATTTGGAACAAACCTTCTCGACATCCACCAATTCTGGGTCCGAGCCATTTTTACCGGGCTTATACTGGATTATATTCGGAGATATCAGCTGTCCGTAATCCTTGTCAGGAGTGACCATATAGACTGTAAATCCTTCTTTTTCAGCCTTTTTGGCCATTGTGCCTATGACATCATCGGCCTCATATCCAGGTACCATCAACACCGGGATATGCAATGATTCACAAATCTTTTGTAGCGGTTCCAGGGCGTCTATGACCAGTTGCGGAGTCTCAGCCCGTGTTCCTTTGTATTCCGGATACAATTCGTGGCGGAAAGTGCCTCCAGGAGGATCGAAGGCAACTGCCAGATGCGAGGGTTTCTCCTTCTCGATGAGTTCAAGCAGATATTTGGTAAAACCGAAGAGGATTGATGTATCAACCCCCTTCGAATTTATCATCGGATGACTGTAAAACGCATAGTACATTCGGAATACCAGCGCATGGCCATCTATCAAGAACAGTCTCCTATCCATATTACCAGATTACAACTCTTTCATTTTCAGGGCGGTACATTGCATCACCCTCCTTTATTCCAAATGCCTCAAAGAAGGTGTCGATATTCTTGAGTGTAACATTTACCCTATTACGTCCGAGAGAGTGTACATCCAGAAGCGTGAGGCGGGCTTCCTCTTCAGGAGTGATGTTCTGAGCCCAAAGTGTAGCATAAGCAAGGTAGAAACGCTGTTCTGCAGTAAAGCCGTCAAGTGGCTCCGGATGATTGCCGGCAAAAGAATTCTGAAGTGCCGTGAAGGCAATCCTCAGGCCGCCCTGGTCTGCGATATTCTCACCGAGGGTAGCAGCTCCGTTGGCATAGAGGCCCGGCTGGATTTCAACCTGGTTGAACTGCTCCACTAGTCCGGCAGCCCTGGTCTTGAATGCCTCGGCATCTTCCTCGGTCCACCAGTTGTTCATATTTCCATCCTTGTCAAAGAGTCGTCCCTGGTCATCGAAGCCGTGAGTCATTTCATGGCTGATTACCACTCCGATTGCTCCATAGTTGACGGCATCGTCTGCATCAGAATTGTAGAACGGAGGTTGGAGGATACCTGCCGGGAAGCATATTTCATTGGTGGTCGGGTTGTAATATGCATTGACAGTCTGCGGGCTCATTCCCCACTCGTCCTTGTCAACCGGCTTTCCGAGTTTGGAAAGATTGTCGGCCACATACCACTCAGAGGCGGCACGGCGATTTTCATAATAACTCAACTTTGAGTCTATTGTCAGGCTGGAATAATCCTTCCACTTGTCCGGATATCCAATCTTCACCGTAAATGCATCCAGCTTCTCCTGAGCCTTCTCCTTGGTCTTTTCGCTCATCCAATCGAGATTCGCAACTCTCTGTCCCAGAGCCTGTTGGATATTTGAGACCATTTCTCTCATACGGATCTTGTCCTCTTCAGGGAAATATTTGGCTACATACATCTGGCCCACGGCCTCGGACAGAATGCCGTTTGTTGCTGCCATAGCCCTTTTCCAACGCGGTTTCTGTTCCTTTATTCCTGACATCTGGCGTGAGAAGAAGTCGAAGGAAGCCTCATAGAAGTCATCACTGAGGCTGCCGCAGGATTGCTGAAGAAGGTGAGCCTGGAGATAGTGGCGGAGAGCCTCGCCAGGGGTGCTTTCAATGATGGTCCCGAGTGCCTCGAAATATGAAGGATTGCAGACGATAATCTTATCCTGATGAGGAATGCCCATAGCTTCAAAATATTCGGCAAGATGCATTCCCGGATATGCAGCACAAACCTCCTCTGTTGACATCGGATTATACTGGGCCTGCATATCTCTTTGCTGAACCATTGACCAGTATGGGACGGCAATGGCCATCTCAAAATTGAAGGCATCCTCGGCTCTTTCTGCCGCATCTGTGCAACCTGCCAGTGTAAACACCTTGGTAAGGAAGGCCTTATAACCCTCACGCAAGGATGCATTTTCCTCTTTCACATAATAGTCACGATTGCCAAGTGCAAGCCCGCTCTGGCCCAGATACAGGACATTGTTGTCGCTGTCCATAAGGTCAGCTTCCACTCCAACGCCCCACGCGCCATCGAGTCCGCTCAGGGCAAATTTCGCAGCAACCTTTGCAAATGATTCTGCATCAACGATTTCTTCCATCTCATTGAAATCAGGAAGAACAGGAGCTGCGCCTTCCTTATTGAGTCGGACGGAGTCCAGTCCCATAGTGTAGAGGTCGGTGATTTTCTGCTGTACACTCCCCTCCTTGGCTTTTTTCTGGGAAGCAAGTCCCTTGAACAATTCGTTCAGACGGATTTCATTATTCTCGCGAAGCACATCAAAGGCACCGTAACGGGAATATTCACCCTTAAGTGGATGGTTTCTCTGCCATCCGGCTGTAGCATATTCATAAAAATCCTGTCCTGGAGCCACAGTGGTATCTAGGTTGGCCAGATCAATGGCCGGAACCTTCTCACGATTGCCCTGATTTGCACAAGATGCAGTAAACAGAGCAGCAATTGCAATAAACATAAAATTGAAGTGTTTCATAACCTGTCATAATAATTTTAACAACCTGCAAACTTACATAAAATCTTCCGATAAAAGAAGATGCATCTCACATCAAATCTTTAGTAATCCGCAAGTCCTGGTGTAACTACTCAGGTACCACTGACCTGACTATAAACATAAGGAAGCGCGAGGCTTTCGCCACCCTGATATACAAAAGCCGGAATTTACGGACAAAACCAAACAAAACGAACATTCGTCCGGGAATTTTTTCTTTTTCCGTTTATCTAAGCATTTTTTCAGCTATTCTAATGAGTCGTTATTCATATTTCTGGAATATTCTTTTCTTTTTCGGATAAAATATCTATTTTTGTAGAAAATTTACACAAAACCTTACTTTATGCTGCTAAAAATCGAATTAGAAAACTTTTTTTCAATTAAAGAAATGGTACGTCTTGATTTTAGAGCAGCTAATATCAAGACATCTCAAAGTGCTCGTCTTTCTGACAACATCATTGACTGGAAGGGAACGAAAGTACTTAAATCACTCGGCCTTTTTGGTCCCAATGCATCAGGTAAATCCAACATTCTTAAGGCTATCAACTTCTGTTGCAGAATGGTATTGGAGTCACACCAGCACAATGAAGGTACGATATTCAATTTCATGCCTTTCAAGTTTGACGGATATGATAATAAAAAGAGTCGATTCCTTATTGACTTTGTGTGCGACGATATAGAGTATGAATACTCATTTGCCTTGAATAGAATGGAAATTCTCGAGGAATCATTGTATTACTATCCGAATAATAGGAAGGCAAAAATCTTTACTAGGACAGGCAACGACTATTCTTTTGCAGAAGGTGTGATTCCGCGTCCTAAGGATGTCGTTGTCAATACTAGCTCAAAGAACCTGTTTCTCAGCAGGGCAAGCTCAATGAACCGTGATTTGGCCCAAAAGCTTTATCGATATTTCATGAATACATTCCTTCTTGGAATGGTTGACATGAACGACCAGTCTGTTGAAGTATTATTCAAGAAGTATAAAGATGTCATTTTAAAAGCTCTCAGCATCTGTGATAGTGATATATCAAATATTGAGTATGAGCGTCAGCTTATTTCAATGCCGTTCCCAGTAGCATCAGAAGTGAATAAGGGTGGTATATCTATGACGCTTCAGACTGTAGAGCAGATGAGATTTAAAACATATCACCACCACGCACCGGAAGTAGCTTTTGATTTGGCAAATGAGGAATCCAGTGGCACAATACAGCTTCTTGGCATTCTACTGAGACTGCTCGATGTCGTAAAGGAAAACAAGTCTGTGATGATAGATGAGTTTGACCGAAGTCTTCACACAAGACTTGCTGACTTCATCCTAGATCTTATTCATGCAGCACCGAATTCGCAGCTTCTTTTCTCATCTCACAACACAAACCTTATTGATGTCTCAAGGCTGCGACGTGACCAGATCTTATTCGTTAACAAAAAGGACGATGGTTCTACGGATCTCTACTCATTGTTTGACTATAAAGATTTCCGCGAGAATATGGATGCGGAGAAAGGTTATCTACAGGGAAGATTCGATGCTGTTCCATATGTTGAGTCAACTGTTGCTTCGCTGAAATCCCTTTTGGAGGAGGAATAACATGGCGAGAAAACGAGAAATACGCCCAGCAAAGAAAATGAAGCAAATTTGCCTTGTTTTCTGCGAGGGTGAGACAGAAGAAGCATACCTCGACTTCTTGCGGAATACATATCAATCACCTATTAAGATTGTGTCTAAGGTTGAGGGCGCCGATATCAATCAACGTGTTGTAGACAACAAAGCGAAGAGCCTGAGACTTTCTTCCAGGGACAAAGTTAAAGTCTTTTTGATGTACGATTTAGATGTAGAAGCTGTAAATGAGAAACTTAAGGGAATACGTGCTGAACTCATAGGCAGCAATCCTTGCATAGAGTTGTGGTTCCTGCTCCATCGAGAGCATCGGAGAGCATCTATTTCTTCTGCGGAGTGTTTGAGGAAGCTGACTTCAAAGAATGACTGCTGGGCTACATATAAGAAGTCTGATCTGAGCGACGCCCAGAAGAAATATCTCCTAACCAATGTGTCAAAAGCTATTATGGCATCAAAGGAATTGAAAGATGGAGATAACCCTTCTTGCAGCATCTATAAATTGATTGATTATCTCAAAGTCAACATTTGAATAGTTAGCAAGCAAACAATGAATTTTTCACGCCAATGTACCTATAACTCCTGCTCCCCTTGAAGGTCATGAATCGGGTTTAAGAAAACATCTGTCGATGCGAGTAGCTGCTCGTAACGCTTGTTCAACTTCTGGTTGCTCTTGAAACGGAAGCTGGCCTTATAGCCTTCGGCCTTTGTACTTGCCAATAGAGCCGTTTCCCCGCACAAGAGGACGGTGAAGCGTTTACCACAACACTCGAACTGCCTACGAGGAATCTCATCCAGCAGTTTTTCCATCAGAATATCAAAGCCGATGAGCTGTATCTTCATAGCACCAGGTTTTAATTCCTATTCAATGCACAGGCCGTGCGTCCGAGTTTATTCTTCCAGAG